>PMXD01000130.1 GCA_003165895.1 Bacteroidota bacterium
GAAGGCACACTTGGAACAACTGACATTTTTTGAGAAAGAGGAAAAGAATTTCAATATGCTGGCAAGTATTCGAAGCCCCAGCGAAGTAAAATGGAGTGATAAGGAAAAAAGAATTAGATTGGACTATGCTCGCGAAAAGGATGCCCAAAAAGGCAAGGGCTATTATTTCGATGAGAAGCAATTCCATTTATGGAAACAAAATGTTGAATTAAAATTCAAGCTGACAACTGATAAAGTCCAACTAGAAAAGCCATTCAAGCAAGATCTCCCGTTAAACTCACAGATTAAGCGGTTAAGTGATACTGTAAACTCTTTAAGAGATGACATTATTAAGGATAAAACAGATAGAGATTTTAAGGCTTGGTTTCGTAAACCCTTTTATTACGCGCTAATCGCTTTGGTTGTTTCTTTTGTTTTAACCTATTTAATTTACTATTTCTATTACAGAGTAGACGGGTCAATGTTTTTTCGCTGGTTAGGAGAAAAAAGCGAGCTTACAAAAGAGTTCAGCGTAAAAGGAGCCGTTGAAATCGTGTCTAAATGTTTGGGCTTTATATTCGCGGGATCAATTCTAATATGGAACTCAGCTAAAAAACACTTTAACAAAGAGCACCAAGAGAATAAGAAACAAGAAATAGCGAATCGGTATTTCAAAGAAATAACTGATAACTACGGGTTATAGAAGTGGTGGTTTTTATTGAATTGGACTTAACGGAAAGAGTATAACTTTATATTGTATGAATGGAAAATGTAAAACCGCCCTTTCAAAAATTTGGTCTTTCAGGATTCAAATTGTAGGTGGTTTGGCCTTACTTTCACTTATCTTTTTGTATTTCTATGATAGAACCCTGTCTGCACATTCGTCTATAGATGTGAGTGCCTTTTCGTCATTCGGGCAGTTGTTAGCGGGCATTTCAACAACCGTCGGCCTCTTTTATTTGTATTTGCAGGTAAAGGAAATGAAAGCCCAGCGGGAAAACAATGACGAGCCGAGCCTTTTTGTTATACCTACAACACAAAAAATTCCAGTTCAACGCGTATATGAGCCAGGAACCATAAAGCACGGTGGGTCTGTTAAACAAGAGGCTTTAACTTTCCCGATGCTTTATGTTGACCTTTTGAACATTGGCCGTGGGCATGCCATCCATATTGATTACGAATGGGTGTATGACCATAGCGGCGTCGATAAATTTTTGCAAAACCAAGGATATACAAATACTAAAGACGAAGCATACCACCCGTTTAACCCCACTCGCTATAATGACAGCACATTTGAAAACGGTAAAAAAGGAACTATTGCGATCATAAATGCGGGAGCACAAAAGGCAATTTACTTGCCTCAAATGCTTTCTAAATACTTAATAGAGTTTTCCGGTGAAGGAATCGTTGAAGAATTGCTTACAGGTGAAACCGCAAACCGAATTCCTAATCCTAAAATTAAGCTCACTTTCATGAATGCTTATAAGAAAGTATTTTCTTCAAGGGAGATTGAAATCGACTTTGCATATCGTTATCCTGATGCCGTTATCCTCTCGGAAGCAAACAAGGTGTATTGAAAAGCATAGCAAAAACAATCAATTTAAGAGGTTGGCTTTATCTTTTACGCTAAAGTTTTAGCATCAAAGGATTGGAAGAATTGAATTTGATTCTGAAAAATGTTTTTCCTGTTTTTATAATCTATTAGCAGCCGGTTATACTCATTTACCTTTAAAATTTTTAAGTCGGGAATGTGAAATCTGAAAGCCATTTGCCCATTAAACAAACTCACATTTATCCCCAGGCCGCCTATCTGTTGAGAAAAGAAAATATTATGCATGTCTGGTTTAGAATCCATAATGACATTTCTTGGGTAAAACGATAGCTGAATTGCGGGCTTACCAGTATTTACGAAAGAAATATAATCATCAATAAGAGAAGTTTGCTGCGTTGTTGGAAAATAATGCATAAGGCAATTGAGCGCTATTTTCAAGACTGCCCTATCAAGTTTTACATGATCGAAGGATTGTCCGACATAAATGACTGAATCCCCGGGTAGACCTTCTTTAAAACTTTTCAATATCAGAGGACGTGAGGTTAAAACTAAAAGGGTTTGCATGAAAATGATTGCTTCATCAAGTGTCCTTGCCCTGACTCTTAACTGCTTTTCATCATCGATATAAACTCTTGGGCTTAGAAACGCGTATAGTTTATGCGTTTTGCTAAAGAAGCTGACGATAATATCAGTCTTTTCAATTTTAACTTTTCCTTCGATAACTCGTGAGAAAGAGTAATTGTTATCCTTCGCAAATTCTACATACTTAATGGAATTCTTATTCCCTCTATAAAAACTAAATGTCATTTTTAGACTTTGCGTTTTCCATAGATTAAATTTCTCTTTCAGTTCTTTAAGGTCATCCTCGGAATCTCCTTCTATGTAAAAACTGTCTGCAATACTTATTATCTGTGGACGAAGAGAAAGTTTTAGTCCCCGATATTGCCCTACCTCGTATGCAATTTTTTCTACCTCATCAAAAATTAGCAGGAGGGGTGCCTTAAATGGGGATGGTCTGCCTTTACGTGATTCATAACCGGTTATCCCTTCAATGCTTCTGGTAAAAGCGAGGGGAGATTTTTGATATAATTCTCGTTCCAACCCTGAGAACTTATTATTGCAGTTTTCGCAAACACAGTTCATTCGGATATCTTCCCCTCCCAACCCATAAGGGAAAACATGCTCAGTATCCTTTTGATATGCCTTACCACAATATCTACATTTCTTATTTGCATTAATACTTATCATATACGGGCTTTAAGAAGCAATATCTATAGAGGCGTTCAATGGATAACAATTCAAATATTCTATGTACCTTCGGGTAAATAGAAAGAATATGGCAAAAAATAATCCTCTACTTAAATCGGGTAAGTTACCTGAATCATCAAAGTTACCGAAATTAGGAAAGCTACCGGCATTGTCCAATGCTCCGAGTAAAACAGGAAACCCTTCGGGTGGGAAGCGCAATAACAATCCGCCAAAAGCTAAAAAATAAAATTCATAAGGTTTAAATCCAAAAGCAAAGTGAATTTCATCGGTAAGTTGGATAATAAAAAAGAGGGGGTCTTTACCCCCCTGACCATTACAGTCATACCAAGCTATTCATTCTTAGGTTGCGCTTCGCTTGATGTCTTTGTGTATTCTGTTTTTAAAGTGCAATTGAGAATTTCTAGAAGTTGGCTTAATCGTGGCTCTTTTGGTTTCCGTCTGTTTTTCTCCCACATGGCAACGCTGCCCATGTCAGACTCCAAAACTTTAGCCGGGTTACGGTAGCTTAATCCATGCGATAAACTGGTCCCAAAGCAGATTCTTTTTGCCGCTCTTTCGACCCGCAATTTTTTATGTTTGTGAAAGAACAAATTTCTTAACCAAAATGTCCCTATTTAGTCCCTTAAGTATTCTTATACAGTCGTAGATGCTTAATAATCAGCTTACTATTCATGTAACACTCATTAGGGGACGGAAGGGGCGAGCGCGGTGCAAGCAAAGAGAGTTTTTATGTGTTCGACAATATAGTATGCACCCATTTATTCGGGCACATACTTCTCAATCAACTTATCGGTCGCCCTGTCTAGCATTTCGTAAACAGTTTCGAACCCCTGCTCACCGGTGCTATACCATGGGTCAGGCACATCTTCGGGGTGTTGCTCATCAACTGCGCCCATTATCAGTGAAATTTTTTCGAGTTCTGCTTCTGTACCCGCCATTTCACAAACGTCATGCAGGTTTGAGCGGTCCATTACAAATATCCGGTCGTAATAACTCAGATCGCCTACTGTAATGGGCCTTGAACGCTGGTAGGTTATATCAATGCCGTGGCGTTTCATGCAGGCAATGGCCCGGCGGTCAGGCAGTTCGCCTTGGTGGTAGCCGCTGGTGCCGGCCGAATCAATTTCCCAGTCGGATTTCAGCTTCGATATTTTATGCAGTAAAATACCATGCGCCATAGGCGAACGGCAGATGTTGCCCAAACAGACCATTAATATTTTAAGAGGCATAATTTATAAATCAATGTCGTTAAGTTAAGGAAATGCATCCACGCAAACCCTCTAACTCCTCCCGCAAAAAAGCGGGATAAACTTCACGGGAGAACCACTACCCAGAAATACAAAATACAATCATTCCGGCAAAGTTGTCCTTTTTGCTGCGTGGATGCTCCTCCGCTTCGGAGGCTGGGAGGTAGCGCAGCGCAAAAAGAACAGGCTAACGGCTTAACTTAATGACATTGATTTATAAATACATTTTTACTGCAAGGCTTCTCAAATAATTTAGCCACAAAGGCACTGAGAGGCTATTAAAAATTAAAACAAAATTCAATTTAACACAAACCTGCCTNNTAATTTTTAACAGCTTCTAAGAAAAATGCAAAGAAATGCACAAAGAATTATATGGCTAATATGCATTTGTACTGTCTTTCTTCAACAGAAACTTTGTGCCTTTGTGGCTAAATACATGGAGGTCTTTATGGAAATACCAAACTAAGCCTGAGAATGAAGTGCCAGGCGGTTGCCTTCGGTATCAGTAAGGCAGGCCCGGTAGCCTATTTCAGGCGAAATTTGCGTTTTAGGTACCGTCACCTTTCCTCCGGCAGCTTCAACCCTGGCTAAATATACCGACAAGTCAGGGTTAGCGTTGAGGTAAATAAGCGCACCCAGGGCAATCGGCAGGGCAATCGGGTCTAAATNNTTTAACCATTTAAATGAGGCCAAAATTTTCCAGACCCGATTGCCCTGGCCGTTTGCCGCATTCTCCCTTTAATGGTTAAATTCCAAACTATCTTATTTTGCAATTACCAGTTGCTTAACCGCAAATTTTTCTCCCTGCCTTAACTGCATCAGATAAACGCCGTTAGAAAGCGCAGAAAGGTCAACAACAGTTTGAGCATCAGTTACGTTTTTAGCGATAACCGTTTGCCCCAGAATGTTGGTCAGATTTATGGTTGTTGGGGTATTGAGGTTATCAAACTGCACCATAACCTGGTTGGCTGCCGGGTTAGGATACATTTTAAAGCGGATAACGTTGTCAGCTTCATTAATACCGGTTAAAACGCTGGCTGTGACCGGTACCCTTGGAGAAACACAATCGGGGGCTTTTACAACCCAATCGTAAAAATAGAAATACTGGGTGGGGTCATAAGCGTTATTACCGGTTATTTGAACCAGGCCCAGTGAATCTGCGTACGGATAATTTACCCCGGCTGTATTGGAATACAGGCCAAGCGTATCGCCTACCTGCATAAAATATGGCCCCCCGGCATCAAGGCTAAGATTAACTAAAGCGCGGCTGCCACCCACAGGGCAATACACTGTATTTTGCGCAACCACTTTACCCATAGAATCAAGCACCTGAATAGTGCGTTCGGCTGCACTTTGTGCATACACGTACACGCTTTGTATTACGCAGGGGTTAAGCACATTAAACTGCATGGCATAAGGATCTGTTACATAACCACCGGCGCCTATCTGTTTATTTACTGCGCCCACGTGGGTGGAAGGAGAAACAACAGAATCCTCAACATAATAGGTGGTAGTAGTATTTAGGACCGGCGTTATAAAAGGGTTTGCACCTGACACCAATGCACCGTTAGCATCAAACCAACCCACGGTACCTGATGTTGTGGCGGTTAATGTGAACGATTGCGGAGCTGCAGCTGAAACATTTGATGCCGTTGGGGCGGTGAGCATATTAACTGTAATATAATGGGTAACCGTAACCGGCGTTGAACCCGCAGGGTTGGTTGCGGTTAGTGTTATACTATAGGTTCCGTTTGCAGTATAAGTATGTACCGGATTTTGAAGTGTAGAAGTGGCGCCATCTCCAAAGTTCCAGAGCCATGATGTTGGAAGGTCCTGCGAAAGATCCTGAAACTGGATTGTGCCGTTGCAGGTATTGGTTAAAGAGGCCACGAAGCCAGCTATTGGGGCACGGGGATATTTGGGCATAATGCCTATTAACGCATCATCGCCTAAAATGGGGTTAAAGTTACCTGAGGTAGTTAGGTTGTTGATAGCAAAAAAACCATTATCAAAACCGCTCCAGCCCCAGTTCATGTGCAGATTGTTATCGGCATCATAGCCATCGCAAACCCAGCAATGGCCACCTTGTGTGGTATCATTCCCTTCATACATTACCGGCCTGCCAACATTCATTTCATGCTCAATTACTGCAGTCCATGCTGCGGCTGAATAATTGGCTTCATAAATGCCGCTCATGGTGTCCCAGTTATAGGCAAAGTAAGTTCCAAGCGCATATTGCGAACAGAAAGAATCACCGACATTGGTTATTTCTTCACTTATCAAAGCATTGGCACCGCTTCCATCCTGGTTATCATCACCAAAATCCATTTCAACACTCACGGCACAGTCATACATCAATACATCTACTGCAGAATCCTGCGCCAAAGGCTCGTCACCAGTTAAAACAGAAGGCATCAATGGCCATTGATAGGTATGCGCTGCAAAATTTGAAGATTGAGGGCCGTAATTGTTAGAAAAATAATTAGCGGTATCATCTACATAATAAAATGAACCGGCACCCTTTGCAGGATAATTCCAGTATTTCATTACCTGCGCCTGGGCAGTTGCAACACAACCTGTAAGCGCGCGTTGCTGGTCGGGGGCATACCATGGGCATAATAAATTGTATATATACGGCGGCGGGTTGCTGATGTCGTTTTCCTGGTCCCAGGTGGTAGCACATAAAGGGCCAACCGTTGCTCCGGCGCTCTTGGTATTTACCGGTTTAACGCCTTGCGCATATGCACTCCATTGGTTCACAATTTCAGGGCCGGCTAAAACCTGTGCCTGTATAGCAAGGTGTATGTTAGCTGCGGTTTTTTTTACCCAGTTGTTTAATCCTGAAAGTTTGAAGTTGGGATTAAAGTAACTCTCATTGGAATAAGCCAGAATGGGAATAATAATGTCATCCGCAGCTACTATAACAAACCCATGGGCAGGATAAATATCAAATACATAAAAATCAACCGTGTTATCGGCTTCGGTTTGTGTATATTTCAGGGTAGCGGTTAACGGAGTATGCGCTGCAACATCCGGATAATTGAGATTAAAGTAATTAAGCGCAATAGCCTGTGCCTTTTGTTGCCCGACAGGGCCGGCAAAACTAATGTAACCTGAAATTATCAATACAAATACTAGTAAAAATTGCTTTTTCATTGCGCGTTTTTATAGGTAAACCGAAAATTTAAAAAGTGAGCTAAAGCCAAAGTAACATTTTTAATTTATGAGGTCAAAGCCATTGCCGGATACTCAGGGCAATCGGGTCTGGAAAATTTTGGCCTCATTTAAATGGTTAAANNAATTTAGACCCGATTGCCCTGGCCGGATACTGTCTGCTGCACAAAATAAGACCACGATTTATAGCAAAAGTAATAACAAATAACTGCCCGGCATCTCAAAGGGTGTACGACAAATTTCCC
>PMXD01000186.1 GCA_003165895.1 Bacteroidota bacterium
GGCTGCCCTGGGGGTGGTTAGGCTGCTGGCACAATTAAACCAAAAGTATATTATAACATTGAAAGGCCTGCTGGCATTCAGTTTTAGCCTATTTTGACCATGCTTAACTTAACGCACATGCCCGTTTCGGGGACGGAAGGGGTTTAGTATCTTGCAAAATACACGACACTACTGAATGTATTTCTGCTTCTCAAAAGATGTGTGCATAGACAAGCTTCAAAGAGGGACTTGGCCTGGTCTTCTTATTGCTAAGTGGCGATATACAAGGAGTGGAGATAACATCTTGAAAAAAGATGTCCTCTCCACTCCGTATTTTGGGCAACCCAAGTCTTAATACTTTATACTCAATACTTAATACTAAAACATCAATTCACCCCGTTCAGAATATCCATAATGGCTTTCATATCCGGCTCAAGGATTACTTCTACCCGGCGGTTTTTGCTTCTGCCTTCGGCGGTTTCGTTGCTCTCGATAGGGAAAAACTTACTTCTGCCTGAAGGAATGATGTGGGTGGGGTCAACACTATAATCCTCTACCATTATTTTGGTTACGTATGAAGCCCGCATAACACTGAGGTCCCAGTTGCTGTTAATGGGACTGCTGGTAGTTGAAACATAAGCTTTGTTATCGGTGTGCCCTTCTATATTAATGTTAATGTCGGTTTGCTTATTTAATACCTCAGCAATTTTTTTCAGTGCCTCTTTACCGCGCTCGTCTACTTTAAAGCTACCGGTGCTGAACAGTAGTTTATCGCTCATCGATACATATACTTTACCATCTTTTACTGAAACTGAAAGTTCGCTGTTATTGAAACCCAGCAGGGCATCTGTCAGTTTTTTCTTTAATGCCTGCACGGCAGAGTCTTTACGGGCCATCAGGGACTGCATGTTGCGCAGTTTGGCATCTCGCTCATCAAGGTCGTGGCTCAGTTTATTCAGCTCTTCGCTTTTAGCCATCAGGTCTTTTTCTTTTTCGGCCAGGTCCTTCATCAGCTTATTTTTCTCGGAAGCTGATGAGTTGGTTATTTCGTCCAGTTTCTCACGTACCTTGGCGCAAATACTCTCTGTTTCGTCTTTTAATGCTGCAAGCTTTTTGTTCTTATCTTCTAAAGAAGCATTATTATCTTTTAACTTCTGAATCTCATCATTCAAATTGGCAATTTGTTTGTTCAGGTCATCAATGGTTCCGTTGGCAGCGGTTAATTTATCGCCGCAATCATTTTTTTCGGCCAGGTATTTATTGGCCAGGGCCACCTGCTCATCGTATTTCTTTTTAGTTACCAGGCACGAGGAAAGCAATAGCAAGCAGGCAAAAGGGGCAATTAACAGGGTTTTCTTGTTCATGAGGTTTAATTTTAATACGATTAAGAGATATCCATACCGTGTTATCTTTTCTGATACCAGGGAAATGCAGTTACATACAAAGACCACTAAGATGAATGCATAAGGAACACCAGAAATACAAACCTTTGTGTGCTTTGTATTGGCATTTTTCTTTGTGCTCTTTGTGTTAAACTGTATTTATTGTAATTTATAACAGGTTCAAAGGGATATTGGCTTATGAGGTGAATCAGGGCAAAAATACGCCCACCGGGGCGTTTTTTTAACTTTTTACTAACCCAAAATGTGTGGAAGTATTGTTTTCTGCACAAAGTTTTAACGATATTTAAAAATTCCCTTTATATTGGCTCTCCGTTTCCTGACAACAAAAAAAGAACTATGAAAAGAATTTACTCCGTTTTGTCCTTGTTTTTAGTGGTATTCACCACTTCGCTTTATGCACAAAATAACAATGTAGGTATTGGAACTACAACCCCGGCAGCCTCTGCCGCATTAGATGTTACATCAACAACCCAGGGTATGTTGGTGCCAAGGTTAACTACCGCTCAACGTACCGGTATTGCTTCTCCGGCCCAGGGTTTATTGGTGTATGATACCAATTTAGGCTGCTTCTATTATTACAATTCCACCACATGGATTTCGTTATGCCAGGCCGGCCCTGCCGGACCNNTACAGGCCCATCAGGCGTTGATGGTACACCCGGTTTAACCGGCCCATCGGGTGCTGATGGCACTAATGGTGCTACAGGCGTACCGGGGGTTGCCGGCGCAAGTGGTGTAGACGGGGCAACAGGCCCAACAGGCCCGGGTGGAACAGGCTCATTAGGGCCATCGGGCGCTAATGGTGCAGCAGGCCCAACCGGCCCTCAGGGTGTGCAGGGACTACCAGGAACGAATGGAACGAATGGAACAAACGGGACGAATGGAACAAACGGGACGAATGGCACCAATGGAACACCGGGAGTTGCCGGCCCTGCCGGAGTTACCGGGCCAACCGGCACAGCTTCAGCAGCTAATATCCAATCAGTATCGTTAACACAATCTACTACATTGGCTGCCACTACTAATACGCCAATCCCGGCCTTAACTTTGACCTTTACTCCAACCCAGGCGCAAACCTTTGTGGAGTTTACCGCATCGGGTGATGCCTATGACGCTTCTGTTTCTCAGGTGCTCTTCACCATTTATGTAAATGGAGTTGCAATTGGTGGTACCGGGTCAAATGCGGCTACTTACTCCAATACATATGGTTCAAACAACGAATGGAGTGTTGCCTTTACTCAGATGGTTAGTGTCACTGCAAATTCTTCCAATGTCATCACTGTTGAGTATAATACCAACGCACTTCATGGTACCACAGGTGTTCAAATAAATCCCGGTGGTAGTGTTAATAGCAGCCATGCCACTTTAACCGCATTCGTTCAATAATTTTAAACTGTAAACTAAAAACAACGATGAAAATCAGATTATTTATGTTTATAGCCTTTAGCACCCTGATGGGTGTTTTAAGTGTTGTTGGGCAAACAGCTGCTGAACCCCATTTTGTAAAAAGCAATGCGGCACAGACAGCGGGTAAAAGTGATGACGTACAGGCTGGTAATGCAAAGCCCGAAATGAAAAGAATGTCGGCGGTAAAAGATAATAATGGGCAAAGGACAGACAAGTCAAAACCTGAGCCTGCGCCAAAGTTTGTAAAGAGTTCTGCTAACAATGTTACAGCACCGGAAACAAAATAAATGTTTTAAATTAATTGGTATTTAATAAATTTATTGAAGATGAAATCATCAGTTTTTTTTACAGCGGTTATAGTTTCCCTATTAAGCATGGGAGAATTACATGCGCAGGTTTTCTACAACGCAGGTGCGCAGGTTATTGTAACCAGCGGAGCTGTTGTATATGTAGAAGGTGATGCCGAAAATGCCAGTGGCTTATACAGTAATGCGGGCTATACCACGGTAAATGGTTATTTCCGTAACGGCGGAACTGCAACAGGCGGAGGCGCCGCTACCGGTGTTTACTATGTAACCGGCGATTGGGAAAACAACGACCTTTTTACCGCCGACCAGAGCGAAGTATCGTTAATTGGCGCTGCCCAGAATATTACAGGAACCCAGGCCACTACTTTTTATAACCTTACCCTTAACACGCCTAATTCGGTTAAAACGCAAACACTGGATGCTACTGTTTTGAATATTGACAGCATTAACAGCTGCGAATCGGCAACCGGTAATTTTAATCTTTACATATCAAGTACAGATACCGGCGCTATTGTAAGAAACACAGGATTTGTAAGTAGTACCGGCGCCGGAAGGCTTTTCAGAAGTACAAAAAGCACCAGCACCTACCTGTTCCCAACGGGATGGAATAACAGCGGAATTGTTATGTACAGGCCGGTAGAATTCAGCCCATCAATGGCTGACAGTGAGGCTTATTCGGTACGATTTGCTTATGAGAACCCCACCAGCGATGGATATGATACTGCAACCAAAGCGGCGATAATTACATTAGTAAATGGACAGTATTACCATTTATTGAAACAGTACAATAGTACAGCTTCGGCGGCATTGTCTATTTTTTACGACCCATCAGTTGATGGTAACTGGAACTCAATGGCAAGGTGGCAGGGAGTGCCCGAGTGGCAAAACCTGGATAGTGCAGCGGATGTTGCGCCTTATGCCACCAACGGCACCCCACCTATGAGAATGACAAAAAGTGACTGGGTTGATAACGGCAATGAACCACATGCGTTGATTAACTGGAATGAAGTGAATTTTGTTTTCCCCAATGTATTTGCACCTAATGGAGCAAACCAAACTGACAACAATACTTTCCATATTATTAATGAGAACGACCTGGTAACCGTGCAGGAGTTACGCGTATTTGACCGCTGGGGTATGCTGGTTTATGACGGAAACCGTGATGGCGACACACGGGTTATACCTACTGCCGGTACATCGCCCACTTATTGCTGGAATGGCAAATACAATAATAAACTACAGCCCATGGGCAATTATGTATACGTTGCCAGCGTAAAAATAAACGAAAGCGGTGTGGTTAAAACGGTATCGGGCAACGTGGCCCTGTTGTGGTAATAATTAAATTTAATCAGTAAGGACTCAATATTATAACATGAAGAAAATTTTTACCCTCGCTTTCAGTTTGGTAATCATGGCATCGGTATTTGCGCAGGATATCCATTACTCGCAATTTTTTAATGCCCCGTTGTTGCTTAATCCGGCGTTAACAGGTTTTACGCCGGGCTCCTACCGGGTTGGTATAAATTACCGTAACCAGTGGTTCAGCGCTCAGGGCGGAAGTTTTGGTGCATCGCCGTATATGACAACCGCCGTTGGTGCTGATATGCCTGTTAAAGTGAAGGAAGATGTGGTAGGCATAGGCCTTTTCATGGCAAACGACCAGGCTGGTGCAAACACTTTTAGTACTATTATGGTATGCGCATCGGCTTCCTATATCAAAACGTTGGGTAAAAAGAAAAATCATCACTTGTCGGCGGGCTTTCAACTGGGTGTAACCAATACCAGCATCAATTCAGGCGGCTTTCAATTTGCTACCCAGTTTCAGGATAACATTTTTAACAGTCAGGTGAGCAACAACGAAAACATAGGCAAAACACACGTAATTTATCCGAATATAAACGCGGGCTTATTATGGTATGGCCGTTTGAGCGATGTGATAGGCGTATATGCCGGCGGTGCTTTATTTAATTTATACCAGCCTAAATATGATATCCTGACCGGCGACAATAACAACCTTTATTTAAGGTGGGATGTAAATGCCGGTATTGATATTACCATTGCAAAAAAATACCACCTGCTTCCATCCCTGATGTATATGCACCAGGGTGGGGTTGATGAACTGAACAGCGGCCTGGGTTTTGGTATTGACTTTGATAACGATATGACCCTTACCCTGGGCTTATATAACCGTATTAACACACTGGCATCCGGCGCTGCTAACGGCGATGCCGTTATCCCATATCTTGCTTTTGAGGTTAAAGGGTTTAAACTGGGTATCAGTTACGATGCTACTGTATCGCAATTAAAGAACGCCGGCAGTGCAGTAGGCGCGCTTGAATTATCGTTAACCTATACAGGAAAAAAGAAGAACTATAATTATAAGAGTGCTTTGATATGTCCGCGTTTTTAATGAACGGGGTGTGTGCTTGTTAAATACAACAATGTTTATATAACGACAACCTTTTTTTTATTTTCGAACGGAATTAATACAAATTCGTTTTTGAAATAACCTTAACCCTGAATATGAAATTGAAATTTTTACTTTTTGTTGTTACGCTTCTGGCATTGCAACTGACATCGGTAAATGAGCTAAAAGCACAAACGGCAGATTCAACAAAAGTTACGCAGGCAGCTGACTCCGTGAAAGTTAAGGTGGCAAAACCTAAAAAACTTGAAAAGCTGAAAGAACTACCCGACCCTCTTTCGGTAGGCTGGAAAAAGGATAAAATGTTTGGCGATAAACTTTTTGAGCAGGGTAGTTTATACAACGGCCTTCATTATTACGAGGCTGCCATTGCCAAAAATCCGAAGGAAACTAATTTATACCAGCAATTGGCTGACGGTAACTTTATGTTGCGCGATTACCGCAGTGCCAATAGGTATTACAAAATGCTGGTAGATATGGACACTGCGAAACATACTAACTGGATGGCCCTTTATAAATACGCCCTTACAGAAAAGTTTTTGGGCAATTATGAAAAAGCGAAATTATTGTTTGAGCAGTTTAATGAAACATACAAAAACTCAGCCGACCTTGCCAATATCAGAAAGAAGGTAACTATGGAAGATGCGGGTTGCGATTTGGGTATTAAATTCCGTGATGATAAAACGTTTAAGGAAACGCGGTTAGTACACCTGGATACCAATGTTAACCAGCCTTTTACCGATTATGCGCCGGTGCTGAAGGATCCGCATACACTTTACTTTTCGGCCGTAGTTTCTGACAAGGTAATTTTAACCGGCAAGAGAGAAAAATTTGCAACTTTTTCGAGAATGTACTCCGCTAAAAAGAACAGCGATTCAAGCTGGACCCAAAAGCAAATTTTGCCGGGAGAAGTTAACACGGTTGCTTACCACGTAGGTAACCCAACCTTTAGTGCTAACGGTAAAACCATGTATTATACGCAGTGCCTGCAGGATGATAACCAGGCTATAAAGTGTAATATTTATAAAAGCCTGTTAGGCGATACCGGCTGGGTTGCGGGCACGATGCTCAATGAAAACGTGAATGCGCCGGGCGCAACTAATACACAGCCAAATTTAGGTAAAAACGAGCGCGGCGAAGATGTGCTTTACTTTGTTTCAGACAGGAACATAGGCCGCGGAACGGATATATTTTATGCCAAACTAAACAGCGATGGAACCTTTGATAAGGCGCGCGAAATAAGCGGCAATATTAATACAGATGGGAATGAATTTACGCCAAATTATGACGTTCAAACCAATACCCTGTATTTCAGTTCAGACGGGCATATTAATATAGGTGGTGCTGATGTTTTTAAAACAAAGCCTGCTAATGGAAGCTGGAGTGAGCCGGAAAATCTGGGTATGCCTATTAACTCCAGCGTTGATGACATGTATTATAGCTGGAATGAAAAAGACGGAATTGGCTTTGTGGTTTCGAACCGTCCCGGAGGTTATGGTTTAAAAAGTGAGACCTGCTGCGATGATATTTACCAGCTTTACAGGTACCGCATATTCCTGGCCGTAAAAGGCAAGCTTGTTGACCCTGATAGTGGTAATGTGGTAAAAGACCAGGTAGTTAATTTATACGATGCCAATACAGGGGCCCTGATAAAATCGTACAACTCGAAAGACGGTAACTATTTCTTTGACCTGAACCCTGATAAATCATATAAAATCAGCGTAGCGCGCGATGGCTATTTTACCGGAACCCAGCTTTATAATACTTTAGGGAAGGACAAAAGTGATACCGCCAGCTTTACAGTCAGCATGAAGAAGATGGTGATGAATAAGGCGTATTCGTTAAGCAACATCTATTATGAGTATGACAAGGCCGATTTGATACCTGCTTCAAAACTGGTGTTGGATACGCTGTATGATATTTTGAAGGAAAACCCAACTATTACCATTGAATTAAGTGCGCATACGGATAGCAAAGGAGCAGATAAATACAATGAAGAGCTAAGCCAGAAACGTGCTGAAGCCTGTACTAATTACCTGGTAAATGAAAAGGGAATAGCAAAAGACAGAATTGTGGCTAAAGGATACGGCAAGACCATGCCGGTTGCTCCAAATACCAATCCCGATGGTTCGGATAATCCTGAAGGACGTGCCAAGAACAGGCGCACAGAGTTTAAAATTCTGAATGATAAAAGGCAACCTGCTATGCAAACTGTGCCGGTACCAACTAATTAAAATTGCCTGAAAGAGATTTTTAAAAGCCGCTTTTTTAAAGAGCGGCTTTTTTATTGGAAAATATTGAAAGGGGGAGTGTTTCAGATATACATTAATAGGCCAATTAATAATTGTAAATAAATAGTTGCCCTGACCTTCGGTGGCTGTTGCACAACTCAATACAGGCC
>PMXD01000015.1 GCA_003165895.1 Bacteroidota bacterium
GGCATTCGCATTTATAATGCGTGTATTTTTTGCTATTTCCCAACACGCAGATTTGACAACTTTTAAAAAGTTGTCAAATCTCTGCACCGCGCCAAAGCTACCCACCCACCGTCCCCTGCCTCAAAAACCGAAAATTCCAACATTTATACGCTCTGTTACAAGAGCGATTAAACTGGCTGTTTGTCTTCAAAGTCCCCCTCCGGGGGATTTAGGGGGCTTGCATATCAAATATTCCCCCCTTTGCGCGTAGTGTGTGCCTTGAGCGAAGCATCTCGCTTCGCTTTGCTATGTTTCTAGCGTCACGCTAGTATATTTTGCATTCTATTACGGCCCTTACTGGTTTAATATGCTTGTTTTTTCAGGTAAATGCTATTTTTAAGCTGGGATAAACAGAATAGCTAAATTTGAATTATAATTACAGCAATGAGCAAAATAAGAATTAAAAATTTTGGGCCCATCAAAGAAGGCTATAATGAAGACGGTGGGTGGATGGATGTGAAAAAGGTAACCGTTTTTATTGGTAACCAGGGAAGTGGAAAAAGTACGGTAGCGAAGCTGATTTCAACTATGATGTGGTTAGAGAAGGCGATTTACCGTGGAGATGTATCGGAAAAATTTATGACCTGGGAAGATTTTATTGAAGAGAATTGTGCCTATCACCGCATCAAAAATTATGCAAAGCCCGAAACTGAAATAGATTATAAAGGAGAGATTTATAGCATCAGTTACCGGCGCGGGGGCCTGAAATTTACTGCACAGAATACCGAAGGCGGATTCAACGTTCCTAAAATAATGTATGTACCCGCCGAACGAAATTTCTTAAGTACTGTAGAAGGCGCTGATGACGTACAAGGCTTACCCAAACCGCTCTATACCTTTTCTAAAGAACTTATACGGTCTAAGCAGGAGTTGAGCGGCCGGATAAAACTTCCTATATCAAAGTTGTTTTTTGAATATCATAAGCAAACCGAAACCTCTATTATAATAGGTGAAGATTATCTACTTGATTTATTAGAGGCCTCAAGCGGATTGCAATCAGCCGTGCCTTTGTTTTTAGTGTCACGAAATCTGGCTGAATCTATCGAAAGAAAACCGGATAATTCTAAAGTAAATATCAGTGCAAAACAAGGCTTACGTCAAGATAAGGAAATTGAAGGCATTGAAAAGGATACAAGTTTAAGCCGGACAGAAAAAAATGAAAAAATGGAGTTAATCAAGGCAAAATACCAGAATAGTTGTTTTGTAAATATTGTAGAAGAGCCTGAGCAGAATCTTTTTCCAACCTCGCAGAAAGAAATGCTCGAAAGTTTGCTCGGCTTCAATAATCGAAATGATGGCAACAAGTTGATTATGACAACGCACAGTCCTTATTTAATCAACTACCTGACTTTGGTTGTAAAGGCAAAATCCCTTTTGATTAAATGGGGCCAAGCTAAAATGGAAAACCCCGACTTAAATGCTTTAAACAGTATTGTAAAAATTGACGCGGCAACTCATTCAGACGATCTTATTATTTATGAGCTAAATGAAAAAAACGGCGCAATTTCAAAATTAAAGGACTATAAAGGCTTACCATCCGATGATAACTACCTTAATATGGATTTAGAACATTCAAATGAGTTGTTTGCCCAATTACAAGAAATGGAAAAAGGATGGCGATAGATTTTTTTGCAGCAAAATGCAAGGCCGCTACTACCGAAAAAATTTTCGGCATATATGATGTGCCGCCGGCTGAACTCAGATTTGACAACGCACACGTTTGGCACCTTTGGGTTGATAATCCGGGCGGTGTTGAAATTACACTCAGGGCCGTTGATCATTGTTTGGATATACCCCGCGCCGAAGGCGAAAGATGTGAAGCAATGATAACCTATAATAACGTATTAGTTTTTATAGAACTAAAAGATCGTGATGGCGGCAGATGGGCCGGAAAATCCAGGGATCAGCTAATCAATACAATAACGTTGTTTAAAAGAGACGCAGACATTACTCCTTTCAAACGGCTTTATGGGCACATTGCCAACAAACAAAGGCCGAATTTCAAGGCGGGCAATAAAACTTTCTACCAGGAATTTGAAGATAAGACCGGGTTTATATTAAGGGTAAGTGAGATACTAAAAATTGAATAATATTTCATGACTTTTAAGCAACAAAATAGGGTAGAACATTTTCCCCTTTACGCGTTGCGTGTGCCTTGGGCGAAGCATCTTGCCCCCCAACTGGTCCTCGTTTGTAACGAGGATTCCCCGGCATTCGCATTTATAATGCGNNAGGGGGCTTGCATATCAAATATTATCCTATATTTGCACCGTTAAACAATTAAAACATCCCGCATCGCAGATGCGCCCCAACCCTCTCCTTCCGGCCCATAATCAACGCCAAAACCATAAAAATCAAATTCGCCCCAATTACAATTTCATCCATCATTTTTCGTTTCTTCATTCAACATTCAAATTTATATTTGTCGCAGTTTAGCAAAACAATAAACCCTTCCCCTATGAAACAGTTCCTTCCTCTTGTATTAATCGCAGCTTTAATTTTGTCGGCCTGCAAAACCAAACAGGCTTCAAACGTTGATGCTACTTTCGAAAAACAACTACAGGAGCAGTTTATTAATGCCAGGGAAGGGGATGTAATAGAATTACCCGAAGGGACTTTCACCCTTAACCGCTCACTTGTGCTGGATGGTGTAAAGAATGTTACTATCCGTGGTA
>PMXD01000182.1 GCA_003165895.1 Bacteroidota bacterium
TTTGTGTTCTTTGTGTTAAATTGCATTTTGTTTTAATTTTTAATAGCTTCTTAGTGTGAAATGAAATTTCCTGATATAATAACAGAAGGGCACACGCAATGGAAACAAATTTGCTGTTAATCGCTTTTGGCATATCGGCTATTGACTTAGCCGGGGTTCCAATGCATCACAATCTCAATGATAAAAGAAGTTCGGGCAAGAAATAAAACGGCACTGATATTATAATCACTTAAATTTTTACGTCATGAAAAAAATATTTTCTGTCCTCTCCATAGGAATATTCATTTTACTTTATTATTTCTTCCGGGCACTTACCTTACCATTTTTTTGGGTACGATTGTTCGCAAACGTTGCCGCAGATAACAGTCATGATGGCGTAATGACCAGACAGAGAAAGATTAACACGTTTATTTATTAAACGCAATGGTGACGATTCATTGCGTTATAATGACTTTAAAGCTACACAGGGTATAGATAAGATGAACCTGTTTCAGCGTTCTGCAAAATTTTAACTTCATGAATATCATTTAGAAGCTGTTTAAAATTAAAGAAAAGAAATACAGGTTAANNGAGATAAGGCGCCTGGATTCGGTACGAAACGGAATTGTTTTCAATATTTGAGCGGGCCCTTTTTATTTTTGGCTAAAACCGTTACCAGATGCAAAAACACCTAAATTTGGCTTCGATTTTTTATTTGCAACTTTTTATATAAGACCAATGGGAATAGAATTAGAGCGAAAGCCGGCCATCGAACTAAAGTCGGATATTTTTCGTCCCTTTAACGAGTTAGCAATTACGCTTTCGGGTGGGGGCTTCAGGGCTTCGGCCTTCTCGCTTGGCTGCCTTTCGTACCTGCACCGCCGTAATTACGAAAACATCTCTTTGCTTGACCGTGTTAAGTTTGTTGCGGCAACATCTACCGGCGCTATGACCGGTATAGCATTTTCGGCGAATAGCCGCTTAGGGTTTCCTTTTTCCAAAACTTACGATCATTTGCGGAATAAGGTTTTGGTAGGTGATAAAATAATTAAGGAAGCTGCCCGTATAGTTAAAGACGATAAAGAATGGGAAAACACGCCTGCCAAAAGCCGCAACTCCATTAACGCCTTTGCCAAAGCCTATCAAAAAATGGTTTTTGATGACCTGAATTTCGAAGTATTTTGGAATAACAGCGGCCAGGGTGTTGAAGAAGTTTGTTTCAATGCATCAGAAATGGAAAACGGCAGAACCTTTCGTTTTCAAACTGACGGCAGAGCCGATACCAGGTTGATTTTGGGTGACCGGTATTTGCGGATAAAAGACATCAATCTCCCCTCAGTAAAAAAACTGAAACTTGGCGATATTCTGGCAGCCTCATCGTGCTTTCCAATAGGTTTTGAACCGATGCTTTTTCCGGACGATTTTGCCATGGATGAAGCGCATAAAAATGATTTGATTAGTAATACCCAGAAAGCAAAAAATTACGATTGGGAGGATTATGAAACCTTTACGCGTTCGTTTGCCTTAATGGATGGAGGGATAACCGATAATCAGGGTATTGAGAGCCTTCGCATTTCTAACGAAGTAAGAAAGACGCGTAACGGAAGAGGTTATGACCTGATGTTGATATGCGATGCCGTTAACTATTTTATGGACCCCTTTGAGCCGCAGAAGGAGGCGGAAAACTGGTGGAACAGGATATCGCTGGCAAATATTTCTAATGTTTTTAAATATTCATTTATAGTGCTGGTTATTTCGATAGTAATGCTTTTTATATCCAACGATTTATGGGTGGCTGTATTAATGACAGTTATATCGGGTATTATGTTCGGTCTTTTCCTGTTTGGAAGGTACCAGTTAATAAAAAAACCACCTGCGTCTGAAGCCGGTCACATACCAGAGCCGGGTGGCTGGTGGAAGTGGAATACACCTGTTGTGCTTTTTCTTGATTTCTTTTTGCAGAATCCGTTTTTTAAAACAGAGGAGATGCTAAAGGTTCGTATCCGTTCGGCCTTGCGGGTGGCTATGGAAATATACCTGATGCAAATACGCCGTATCAATTATGATAGCCTGTATTCCAACCCTGAATGGGCATATAAAACCAAAGCGGTAAGCATTTATGAATTGAGCAAAAGATACGAGAATGTATTCCAAAAACAAATTAAAAGAAAGAAGTTTAATGATGAATGGGCCCGGCTGCTTACTCCATCTGAAAAAGTGATGCAGGTGGCTGATTATGCCAAGCAAATGAACACAATCTTATGGTTTTCGAAAACCGACATGCGCGAGGGTATTGATAACAGGCGCGACTCGGTGATTGCCAGCGGCCAATTTACAACGTGCTATAACCTGTTGGAATACATCCTGCAAATTGAAGAGAAATATCCCGGGGTTTTGAAAGACGAATCCATTCAAACGCTTAAAAAGGAAATACTGGAAGACTGGAAGAGGTTTCAGACTGAGCCGATGTTTATGGTGGAAAGTGGGGAGTAATATGACAGCAACTACTTAAAATTCAGACCAGAAAGCCCTGTTAGTAACAATCCTGACCTGTGGGCTTTTATCAACTTTTCTAAGCAATATTGATGGAAATTCCTCCTCAATATTTTCATTGGTTTTGGGGTTTAACCAACTGCATTGAACTGAATTATGCCAAACACCAACCACCACCATTATAAGATTAGGGGTTGAAGCATGGTGCACTTCATCACCAGCTTGAAACAGTCCCTCAGTATTCATATTATTCTATTTTAAATTGGATATAAACTTTAAAATTTACTTCCATGCTATGTAAAAGGCCGGGACAGGGGAAAAGTGTTCCGTCCGCTTTTTGTACTTCGGTTTGCTCTTATTTGCTATGTTCAGCAAGTTCACTGGTTTTAACATATACATGATCCCGGCTATCACGAATTGCAACCTGATTATGCATTCCTTTAAACGAAACATATTTTATTCTGTTTTCTTCAAGTTCCAGGCAGGGTTCTACATTATTAATAACCACTTTGTAAGCACGGTAAAGATTAAAACCGGCATAGCGGACGGGCAGGGAGGATTTGGATTGCCATACGCCCCTTTGCTCAAATACAAACTTTTGATTCGGCACATTATAGTAAACATCAATATCAGGGAAGTAATAATAGTCCACGAAATCGTAACCTGCGGGTCCCCATGCCGGTTGAATGGTGGTATTGGCTATGCACCAGGTGCAGACAGGGGCCTGGGCATCTATAACATTGGGTAAGAACCCGCTTGCTACTATGGCGATAGTGCAAATTAAATTTTTCATGGCTTGTTTATTTAGTGTTTATGAATTTATACTGCAAAGGTGACGCCCTTTAACCATGTATGCGTTACATAACTTTGTGAGAGAGTTGCAACATTTACTGTAGTATATCAGGCCTCTTTCATAATTCAACATTTCCCTCTCCTTCGGAGAGGGTCGCTCTGGGGTGAGGATTCAAAAAGAGCGAATTATGAAAGAGGTATATTATAATGACGGAACATGGAAATCCGCGATTTTATAACCGGGCGCCGGTAGCGGATACAAAGCGTAATTTTCATAACTAAAACAGCTTTAATGGGTGCAAACCAAATTATCGTTCGGAATACAAGTGGTTGGCGGGGACGCCAACCACTGTTCGGAAGAAAATTAATGGCTAAAGCCAATACGTTCAATGGNNCTTCCGAACACCTGTGGCGGGGATGCCAACCACAAGGGCACCCGGTTTGGCGTCTCCGCCATAGCTGTTCGGAAGATGCTTTTTGCACTTCATTTTTCAAGCGCAGCGAAGAAAAATGAAGTATG
>PMXD01000070.1 GCA_003165895.1 Bacteroidota bacterium
TTAATTTTTAACAGCTTCTAAGGGAATGGATGCATAAAAAATTTTAACGACACAAATGTGAGCTCTCTTTCGCCAGTCAGCATTACACAATTCAGAAAAAAAGTTACATCATTCACACATAAGCCGATACTTCATCAGCGGTTCAGTTAAATTCAGCTTCTCTACACGCACCTGACCCTGTCTATGCAGGGCCTTTTGCCAGCATGTTGAGCATCAGGACTTTTGTTCACAGCACCTTCAGGTGGTTTGCATACTCCGTTTGTACAGCGTATACGATAGACCTGCTATCATCTTTTATTCAACATTGTAAAGAATGAATCCTTTTCTCTTTAGATTCGTGACATACTCAACTAATGCCAAAGTCCAAGCCAAGTTAGGAGAAGAGATACTAAAACTCAAATACGGATACCTACCCTTCTCTACAGGATATAGCTATACTGATGCGGACGGAAGAACGAAAGTAGAGCAGAAGCTCCTCTTTGTACCCTTGATAACGCTTGGCGAAATCATGATCCCCGGTAAACGATACTGCAAACAGGGAACAGTAATTTTAGGAAATAAGGAGCGGGTCAGTTCTTATCAAATCTTTGATGATAAACCTGAAATTTTTCTTGATGAGGCCGACATTGCTTTCGCGTTCTGCTCTCTATTGCTGAACCCCGGTATTAATGCACAATTGATATTTTGCCCGATACCCGGTTGCCGTTAGCATCTTCGGCGGCGTAGAAATAAATACCGGCTGCAAGCTTTTCAACGTTCAGCGTATAATAGCTTTCGGCGCTATTGCTGTTGGCTACAATATTCCCCAGGGCATCGCTAACCTTTATGGTTATGATACCTGTGGCCCCCTCAAACTCAATCCTCGCTTTGTCGCTGGCCGGATTAGGTAATACCCGGGCAGTCATGTTACTGCTGTTAATTTGAGCTATACCGGTTGAACTGTCCGTCCTTAAATTAGTAGTGGTATTGGTTACTATCGCAGGGTTAACATTAAAATAAATATAGGCCGTGTTATTGATTTGCGAGCCGATAGGTAAGTTCTTTTTGGTTTGCACCGTGTACATTACAAACCCCTGGCTGCTATCTGCGCTCTGCGCACTATCAATTAAGTTGATAGGTTCAAAAGTGAATGTCAATATGCCATTGCCCGATAACTTCCAGGTATAGGGCGAACTTGAAGCGCCCGGTTGTACCGTAGCAGGGTTAACGTTTGGCGAAAGCGTATCGGTTATAACCACTAAGCTTGCTGCTTCATTGCCGGTATTTTGGAAACGTATAGAATAAGTAAGCACCGTGTCGGTTGCCGAAAGATTACCGACAGGCGAAACTTGTTTTTGGTTAGGGTCATGTGCGCCGGTTACAAAGTCTGTAAGGAACTGGCTGTTATTTGTAGTATCACAATCGCCAACTGTGGGGGCTATGTGCGCATAATCAGTCAACTCGCTGCCTAAAGGCAGAGAGTCCGGTATAAAAAAAGTCATACTTACGCGATGTTGCATATCAAGATATACCATAGGGGCCAGGTTATTGACAATATCCCAGGTAATAGTATAGGTAGCGGGATTGTACGACGTATATGCCGGTAATACGTTTACCAATACGACATTAGAGTCGTGAATAAACGTAAGCGTACCATTTGCAACAGCCACATCACCCCAGTTGTAATAATAAACCCAGTAGTTGCGATTCTGGCCGGGCAGAGAAGGAGAATGACCCATGTGTATGCCCAGGTCGAAGGCGGTGCCGCTCTGTGCAAAATTATTACCTGATGATACAAGACCGGTGGTATTAAAGGTGTCGTTATAAGCGGTTACGCAGGTATTTGTGAAACATGAACTGTTACTCCATAGCGAAACAGTAACCACATAAGCGCCCGGTGGCACCTCCATGTCATAGTAACCGGTACTATCCGGGTTTCCATAATAAGTTTGGCCGTTAGCTGCGGTGGCGATAACGTTACCAGCAGGATATCCCGGGTCACCCATATTGTAGGTGCAGGTACCATTGGTATCAGTAAATACATAGCCGATTATATGGTCGTAGCAGAGAGTGTCAAGTTGTATGACTGCCCCGATGTTGTCAGCGTTTGAAGCATCGCATCCGCTGGCATCGCTTACTATAAGAATTATTCCGTAGCTATTACTACCGGTAATGCCCAGTCCGGTAATGGTTTGGTTTGTGCTTGCCAGTACCTGTTGAAGGCTAATACTATTCTCTTCATACCATGCAAAGCTGTATGGCGGGGTACCTGTGCCTGTTATGATAGCAGTTGCAGTGCCGGTATATAGGGTGGTATCACAAGCCGTAGGAGTAGTTGTTACTGAAATATGAAAGCCTGGTATTACCTGGCTGGCTGTGTCGGCACAGCCAGTGGAGTCGGTAGCGGTAACAGTGTAGTTAGAATTACTAAACAACCCGGTTATACCGTCGGCAGGCCCGGTCATACCGGCGGTAGTTGCACCGTCGCTCCAGTTGTATGATATTGTACCTCTGCCACCGGTAGCGAGCGCAGTAAGTATAAAGTGGCACTCCAGGCCGCTGTCGGTTATAGCAACGAGCATTGAAGAAGAAGTGGTTATTACGGTATCGGTCAGGTTTGCCGAACAGCCATTGGAGTCGATTACAGTTACGCTATACACTCCACCCGCAAGGTTACTGATAGAAGAGGTACTATCCCCATTGTTCCAGGTATAGTAATAAGGCGCGGTGCCGCTGGTAACGGTTGTAACAATACTGCCACTGTCGGCGGGGCATGTGGTGTTGGTTACAATAGTGCTAACATTCAAATTCGTCGAAATGGTCACGACGGTATCCAATACGGATACAAAGCAACCGTTGCCATCAGTTACTATAATGTTATACACTCCGCCGGATAGGTTACTTATCAGGGGGCCGGTGGCGAAGCCATTGCAGGTATAGATATAGGTGCCCGTCCCCCCACTGGCAGTAATAACTATACTGCCGGTATCGGCAGGGCATACGGTGTTGGTTATAGTAGTGCTAACATTCACCACGGCTGGCATGGCATAGAGGGTTGAGGATGTAAACGTGCTATAATACACGTTAAGCACATACCAACCCGCCCGCAGGTTGGTAAAAGTAGCAGTATCCGAGAACTGACTCGGGTAGTGATTGTACGGCGAGACGGCTTCATATAAATACATGGAGACAAAACCACTGTCGTAGGCCACAAAAGTGAAGGTTCCGTTGCTATCACAGGCCGGTGTTTCTGATATTACTACGGATTGCCCGAAACCCGAAAGCCCGAACAGTAAAAGCAGTATTAATATTATGCTGCCAGGTTTTTTGAATTGTGTTTGCATAATTATTTTTATGGTTTTAAAATTATTACCTGTATTGCTTTATGTTTAAGTTGGATAAATAACCAATTAGGTTGCACTCTCCCAAACCCCTCCCCGAACTAATCGTTACCCAAAAAATTTAAAACATAAATTCTATCATTAGCGTTGCGTTATAAAGTGAACATTTTCAATTGGTTATCTTTTTGTTCTTTGAAATATTGTAATTGAGTTTGCTGAAACAGATGCTGGATGGGCATTTTCTCAAAAACGGAGATGCCTGCACCCGGCCAAAGAATACTCCGGCTCCGGCATAGGCCTGGCCATCTGCCGCAAAATTGCCGAAAGTATGAATGGCAAAATTACTATCGAAAACAATCCTTCCGGTGGCACCGTCTTCCGCGTTAGCCTGCCTGCAAGTATTTGCGTGGCTATTTTAGGAGTGGGAGCGATTTCGCACGGAGGCACGGAGATTAGCAGCCGGAGAATACATTTTTATATTTCTGCAAACACAGCTAATTCTGTATTTGTATTGCTCTGTATTTAACTCCATGCCTCCGTGCGAAACGGGTGTACGACAAATTTCCCTTTTCATCCTTCAAACTTTGCCAATACAAACTCACNNAGCATCAAGAGGGAAATTTGTCGCACACCCTGCGAAACATTCCTTCTCTCTAATCCCAAAATTTTATATCTTGCTTATCTGTAATTCCCCTGCTGTTTTAACTTCTAAATTATTGGCATGAAACAAAAATTACTGCTGCTGTCTTGTTTAATATTTCTGTTTACTGCTGCGGTGCAGGCGCAGGTGCCACAAATGATAAATTTTGAAGGGGTTGCCCGTGATGCCAGCGGAAACCCAATAGTAAATGTCACCATTGGGTTACGGTTTACCATTCAGGATGGCATCAATCCCGGCAACGCTGAATATGTAGAAACTGACAGCGCCCGCGTTAATGGATTTGGGCTTTTCTATACATATATTGGGGGAGGAGTTCCTGTTCAGGGAACGTTTTCTGCTATTACATGGCCCGCAGGTAATAAATATTTAATGATTGAATATAAGCTTCAGGGTGACACCGGTTATCTGAACATGGGCGTTAGCCCTTTGGTTAGTGTGCCGTATGCACTTTATGCTGATAGTGTTGCAAAAAACAGTTACCCTGTCCATAACATCGGTGACAGCTACGGCGGCGGCATTATATTCTGGACCGATAGCCTTGGGCAACACGGTTTAGTAGCAGATACAACTGACCTTGATACCGGCATTGTTTGGAATAACGGTTCATACAACCTCGTCAACGCTACCCGCAACGGAATAGGAGGGGGGAAGGCCAATACTGAACGCATAGTTATAAAGCAGGGTGCCGGCCAGTACGCCGCTCAACTTTGCGCCGATTACCAGGGCGGCGGGTATAGCGACTGGTACTTGCCATCGGTAAACGAATTGAATTTATTGTACCAGCAACAAGCCGTGGTAGGAGGTTTTGTAAATGGCACTTACTGGAGCAGTAATGAGCTTAGCACGCAGGAGGCTACTGCCATATCCTTCAGTGGTGGCGGGGCTTTTACTCCATCCAATAAAACAGTAACCAATGCGGTAAGGGCTATCCGCGCTTTTTAAAAACGAAACATTTTCATTATTGTAATTATAGCGTATGAAAATCAGATTCATTTTACTGGTGGTTGTTTCAATGGTATTTGCGGTTGTAGCCGATGCGCAGTGCCCGCAGGCATTCAATTATCAGGCTATAGTGCGCAATGGTGTTGGTGATCCCGTACCCTCTAATACACAAGTTGGTGTTCGCTTTACTATAGATGATTCTATTAATCCCGGAACGCCTGTTTACCAGGAAACTTTCAGGGCTGTAACTAATCAATTTGGTCTGGTAACGCTTCATCCCGGAACAGGAACTCCGGTTTCGGGAACATTTTCCACCATCAACCGGGCCTCTGGTCATAAATACATGATGGTGGAAATTGATGTTAATGAGACAGGCACTTATCTAAACATGGGCACCGAAATACAAAATAGCGTTCCCTACGCATTATACGCCGATAGCGCTGGTAAAGGCGGCTACCCGCAACATTATATTGGCCAAAACTACGGCGGCGGCATTATATTTTATGTAACCGATAACGGCCAGCACGGCCTGATTGCTGATAGCGCCGATTTGCATGATACCACCGATACAATTACCTGGGCTAATATAGATACAACTTTACTTAATGCCTCGCTGTCCGGCACCGGTGGCGGATATACCAATACCGAGCGCATTGTTGTAAACCAGGGCGCAGGCAACTACGCCGCCAACCTCTGCGCCAACGATACCACCGGAGGCTTTGGCGATTGGTTTCTTCCCTCTGCCACCGAACTGATTATATTATACCAGCAACAACAGGTAATAGGCAACTTCAACAGCAGCGCTACCTATTGGAGCTCTACCGAAAATGCCAATACCACAGCATCAGCGCTTAACTTTTCAACCGGTGTATCAATGTCCATCCCCAAAGCCACAGCAGGGAATGTAAGGGCTATACGGGCGTTTTAAAAAAAACGCATCATTGCGAGGCTCTGCGAAGCAATCCCGAAGCGATGAGAACCGGTTGTTGAGTAACGAGTGATCGCAAGTTTGGCTCAGAAAGTTATAACCATCAGCGGAATTTTGGTTTTACATTTTTCGCAATAGCAAACCCGTGGCAACAGGCTGTTAAAATACCTCTTCATAGTAGTATGGCAAACCGGGCAGGTCCGGGTTCTGAAAAGCTGAAATAAAGGAAGAAAAAGAGCCAAAGGAAAATACCAGATATACAAGTCGGGTGCCCTGTCTTTCTCCATGTAATGAAACCCAATGTAAACCATCAATACAAGCACTATGGCCAGGTAAATGGGCACATGGTTATCTTTTACTTGTGTATAGCCACTTAATTCCTCTTTGGTTATTTGTGCATCCATGGGTATTGTATTTGGTTTTTAAAACTACTTAAAAATTTGATTATTATTTTGTGAATTTAGCGCCCATATGTTAATTCATATTTCCCACTCAATTATATTTTTATAACTTTACTATGCATGAAAAAACTACTACTCCTTTCCATTGTAACCTTAGTTTGCCACGCAACGCTTTTCTCCCAGGGCAATTGCACATCGCTACGCTATCAGGATACCATATTTCATTCGGTTGAGCAAAGTGATAATTATTATTTCGGCTCGGCCATGGCCTATGGCGGCCTTACGCCGCAGGACCTTTACCTGGATATTTATCAACCCGCTAATGACACGCTGAGGCTGCGCCCTTTAATTGTTTACCAGTTTGGCGGCGGCTTTGTTATTGGCTGGCGCGAAGAACCGGATATTCCGCAGTATGCCACTTACTTTGCGCAGTTAGGTTATGTTGTTGCCACTATTGATTACCGCATCGGGCTGGACCCGCTTGATACCGGCAGCACTGTGCGTGCCTTTTACCGCGGAGTGCAGGATGAGCGTTCTGCTATACGATATCTCTGTCAAAACGCAGCACAGTTTGGTATTGATACCAGCAGGATAATTTTAACCGGTACCAGTGCCGGTTGCTTTTGCGCCTTTGCCAATGTGTATATGAATGATTCGCTGCGCCCGGTACCCACCTTTGGCACCACGCTTGAACCATCAGACTTGGGCTGTATGGACTGCAGCGGCAACACTGATTTTGGCAAGCACATACCGCGTGCATTGGCTATATTTAATATGTGGGGCGCCATCCTGGATACCAATTATATATGGAAACGCCTGGGAGTGCCCACCATTTCCTTTCAGGGCACGCTGGATCCTTTGGTGCCTTATACCTATGGTTATCCTTTCAACTTACCTATATTTCCTGAGGTTTATGGTGCAGTGCCTATTAATCAGCGCCAAACCAACCAGGGTATCTTAAACGTGCTGCATCCGCTGGTAGGCTACGGCCACGAACCTGAATTGCTGGCCCCGTGGTTGAACNNATTTATAATTATGGCCGCCGTTTTCTGTGGCCGTTGTTAGAGCCGCAAACCAGCGCTATAACCGGCGATTCGATAGTTTGCAAAAACGCTGTGGCTAATTACTCGGTGGTAAATACAACAGGCAGCCAGTATTGCTGGCAACTGCTGGGCAATGGCGCTATTACACAAAATAACAACAATGCAATATCTGTTATATGGGCCGATACCGGTACCGTATCAGTAAACGTTACTGAATTAAATAATATTGATGCACAGGGCCCTACTCAAAGTTTTCAAACACAGGTTATAGGCCATAGCCATCCGGGGTTTACCGATACTACCAGCCAGTTACAGGTTAGCTTCATTAACCTTTCAGGCAATGCTATCGGTGTTTACTGGACATTTGGAAATGGCGATACATCTACCGTTGCCAATCCGGTTGAAAATTATGCTGCACCCGGCACCTACAGCATTGAACTATTTAGCAATAACGGATACTGTACCGATTCGGTGAAGGGCGTTGTAACTGTGGATACCTGTCCCGTGGCCCGTATTACTGACCAGATAACCGGTATGGATGGCATTTTTGTGGTAGATACTACCAACACCATTAGTTACACGCTTAATTTTGGCGATGGCGATAGTATAACCACACCGGTAACACACTTGTTTCACCAATATTTGCAATACGGCACCTACATCGTTACCCTGAAAGTAACCAATGCTATGGGCTGTGTCTCAAACGATACTATTACGGTGGTAATTGCCAAAGGCCCCACCGGTATTGCTGTAGTTGCGGAAAGCCCGGCTACTATCATCTGCGATGCAAATGGTTGCCATATTTCCTTTACCGGTGCAAGTATGAATATGGAAGTGCTTGACGTTACAGGACGAAAAATATTCGCCCAGCAAATACCCGGCAACTACTATTTTGAAACTGCCCCGCTTGCGCAGGGTATTTACCTGCTAAAGGTATCGGACCAAACATCTGTAACGGTTAAAAAGATAATGAAGCAGTAGCGAATATCGCCCCGGCCAAACTTATTACCTGCATTTTCAAAAACTCAAACAGTTTGTAAATCAGGAAGGCCGGCCATAATGATGCTTTAACCAGTTCCCATGCGCCCATCCAAAAGCCACTTGCCTGCTGTAAGTAAAATATTGCAGCGCCAACAAATCACAGCCCATAAGCAGCCCCTGTGCCACCTTGATTATAAATTACTTTATTTCTTACCTGTGGTTCCATAAAATATAGTTTAAGCGTTATTTAAATAACGGGAAAACTAATACAATTTAAACGTGCTGCTTAAAAAACGCTGTGCAATATGCAGCGGGCGGAACAGGTACCGTTTTTTTATCCGGTGCCCGCCGCTGCGTTTTAAAATATCTTTCAGCGATTCAAGCACCTCTATCAGGTGGGCGCCTTTGTTTATCATTACACACTCTGCCATTACTGAGCGCGCGGCATCTGTGCCTTCCGACCGGGATGCAAAGCCCGATTTGTTGAGCGATTCAAGCACCTGTGTTGCCCAAATAGCCGGTGTGTGCGCTGCTTCGCAAATCCAGAGTATTTCATCCTGTATTTCGCTCAGGCGTTCAATGCCAATTTCAACGGCCAGGTCGCCCCGGGCTATCATTACGCCAAAGGCTTTATTCTTCATGCCCTGCAATAACAGCAGGGGCAGGTTATTAACCGCTTCCAGCGTTTCAATTTTAAGGATTATGCCCGGCGGGCTACCGGTATGCTCTTTTAGTTTTTGCTGCAGTTCGTAAACCTCCAATGGCTGCCTCACAAACGAGAAACCCACGGTATCGGCATTCTTCACCACAAACGGAATGCACTGCAGGTCGAACTCCGTTAACGCGGAAATAGTAAATTTTGAATCGGGAAAATTGATGCCCTTGCTTTCTTTAATAACCGGCTTTTTGCCCGATACCCGCTCAACCCGCAGGTGGGCTTTGCGGCCTTCCATTTTTTCAATAATAGTTTCAACCTCACCATCATCAAACAGTACCCGTTCGCCTTCGTGTAATTGCTGTATGATCCCTTTTTGCGAGCAATAGATTACCGGCCCTTCAACACTGTCATCGTCCGTTTCGGCCAGTGTGAAGTGGTGTTGATGCTGCACATGCAGTTTGTGCTTTTTGCCCGGTTTTCCCTTTATTACAGTGCGTATTTTGGGGCCGGCAAGGTCCATATATATTTTGCAGGGTATACCGGTTGTTTTTACTGCTTTTTTAATATTCCATACCATTGCCTGCCAAACTGATTCATCATCGTGCGCGCAGTTAATGCGGGCTACGTTCATGCCCGAATACAGTAGTTGCTTAACCATGGGCAGGTTCCACGAAAGTTCCTTATCAAACGTTACCATGATAGTAGGGATATCGTTATTCTTCCTTGCGCCGAATAAAGCAGTGGCCCGTTCGTGCCGTTTATGTTGTGCTGCAAAAAAATCAGTTACTTCCTGTTTTGCAGCGGGCGGGGTAACCTGTATGCGGTTTAGCACTGCATTTACCTGCCACCGCACGTGGCTTTCGCTGCTTGCCAGTGATGAAAGGCCGTTGATATGCAGGGTTTCCTGCAGGCTCCGTATATCTACATTCCGCAGTGCCATGTAATGCAGCAGGTTTACAGCGCTGGGCTGCTGCGAGGGATGAACTTTTTTTAATACCGGGGCAAATTGTTTTTCGGCAGCGGTCATCTTGGCTATCAGCGAAAGAAGCTGGTGCCGCATTTCTTTAAATTGCGATTCCTGATTATCTGAAACCTGTAAGTTTAAATTATTTTTAGCTGGCATATCTCCTTTTCAAATGGCATGGCAAGTTGAGGGTTTTTAAGGCTGTGGCTAATGATGCAGGTCAGCCGGGGTTATGATAAGAGAAAGGTAGCTGGTAAAGGGGAGGGTAACTGATTAGGGAATTAACCCCGCCTTTTCAGATGCCTTCAACCGTTTCAATAAATTAAACGAACACTTCTCCAGCGGGGTAACTCCTTTGTTGTAATTGCGCATAATTATAACGGCGTATTTGCTGTCTTTTTCAATGGCAAATTGAGCGGTATAGCCCGCTATAGAACCGTTATGCCATACCATGTTTACCGAATCGTTGCGGATAATACCCAGACCGAAGCCGTATTTGTTTTTTTCGTTGGTGCGGGGTGTTTCCATTTCGGCCAGGCTTTCGGGGCTAAGCAGCGGATGGTAACCCAGCATAGACGATGTAAGTTTTGCAAGGTCGTTTGGGGTTGAGAAAATAGCGCCGCAAGGCACTGCACATCCTATACCGGCGCGCAACCGGCGCGGAATTGAAGTATTGGTTAAGTTGAAAGCTACAGAGGCTATGCCATCGGCTATTTTAGCGGTATCAGCAGGGGGCACTTTAAAAAATGTGCTGCACATGTTCAATGGGTCAAGTATTTTTTCCTGCACTAATTGTATATAAGGCTTACCGGCAGCGCGCTCCAACGCAAGGCCCAGTAACGAGTACCCGACATTCGAGTAATTGAATTTTTCTCCGGGTTTACTTTCCAGCCTGGTATCAGGTATTACTGATAATAGTTTGTAATCCCAGGTTTCAACGGGCCCGCTATTGGCTGTTAATCCTTTAAGCCAGCTGCCCGCGTCGCGTTGCAGGCCCGCGGTATGTGAGGCCAGTTGCAGAAAGGTGATTTTAGCAGTGTCGGAATAGCCTTTCAGTTTTTTTATTTCGGGCAGATATAATTCGACAGGGTCGGTCAGCTTTATTTTCCCTTCCTGAACCAGTATCATCATTAAGGTAGCCGTAAATGTTTTGGTAATAGACCCTGCGCGGTAAATGGTAGATGTATCCGGCGCTTTGTCGCTTTCCTCCCGGGCATAACCAAAAGTGCCCGACCATAAAATACTATCGCCCTTTACAATAGCCACCGACATACTTCCGTGCAGGCCGTCTGATTTTAAATCGGCATTTATTTCGTTGCTGAAATCGCTGATAATAACGGCCAGCGATGCAGGTGTTACCGGTGGCACAGCGGGATGCGGATGTTTACATGCGCTGATGAATAAGACAATGATAAAAGGGAGGAGTTTTTTCATGTTGCCTGTTTATACAGGCACAAATGTAAATATCTGCGTTTATAATTATTGCAATGGCACCGGAATTTGGTTTTGAGCCTGTAAATCGGGCTATTCGGTTTTTATAAGGCAATCGCGAAATAAAAATTCCGGTCTGGTTTCGGAATTATCACAGACCTGTTATAATACCTGTATCTGAATAATCTTCACCGGGCAGTTAGCCGCAGCCTTCAGGTTATCGTCCAGTTCGCTGTTGTGGGCTGCTACGGTGTAGAAACCGCGTTTTTCTTTGGCGCCTATAAGTGTGCACTTGCCGTCTTTTTTAGATATACGCCACCGGTAATCTGCCGCCTCAACGCAGGCATTGCAGCCTATGCAGCCGGCGCGCTGTTGTGTAATGCGTATCATTTTTCTGCTGATACCAGTTTATAAAGTTTGTCCGATGGCCGTATTTTTTCAGATATCACCAACGTAAATGTTTCACCTTTTTCAGCCTTGTCAACGGGTTTATCATTTACCCATAATTCTTCTACTTTCATTTGCAGGTAGCCGGTAGTGGGGCCGGTAATAATTATTTCATCATTCACGGCAAGGCTGTACGATTCGCACAGAAACTCGGCCACCTTTGCCCTGTCAAAATATTTTACGCCTTTGGCCAGGTATATTTTTCGTTTGGATGATTTGGAGCCGGTTTCATCGCACCATTCACCCATTTTACGGCCCAGGTAGTAACCATCCCAGAAACCGCGGTTGTATACGGTGGCCAGTTCTTCTTTCCACAACTTTATTTTGGTAGGCGTATAACTTCCATCCAGGTACGAATTGATGGCTTCGCGATAACATAGCGTGGTAGTGTAAACGTAATCGGCTGCACGCCCGCGGCCTTCAATTTTAAGCACCCGCACACCGGCATCCAGTATCTTGTCTAAAAAATCAATAGTGCAAAGGTCTTTGGCCGACATGATATATTCATTATCCACCTCAAACTCAAAGCCCTCTTCTTTATCGGTTACCACATAGCTGCGCCTGCAGTTTTGCAAACAGGCACCCCGATTGGCTGAAGCATAATTGGTATGTAAACTAAGGTAGCACTTGCCAGATACCGCCATACAAAGGGCACCGTGGGCAAATATTTCAAGGTCAATTAAATTACCTGCAGGGCCGGTTATGTTGCGGCGTTTTATTTCGCGGCTTATTTCGGCCACCTGTTTTAAACTTAACTCGCGTGCCAGCACAATTACATCGGCAAAGTTGGCGTAAAACTCTACCGTATCAATGTTCGATACATTGGCCTGGGTAGAGATGTGTATAGGCATCCCAATCTTTTTGGCGTAGTTCATAACCGCGTGGTCGCTGGCAATAACGGCGGTTATGCCGGCGGCCCTGGCTTCGTTTACAATGCTTTTCATTAAAGCTATATCGTGGTCGTATAAAACCGTGTTAAGCGTCAGGTAGGTTTTTATCTTATGCTCTTTCCCTATTTGGGCAATGCAGTTAAGGTCGGTTAAGGTAAAGTTGTTGGATGAGCGCGCACGCATGTTCAACTGTTCAACACCAAAATAAACCGAGTTGCAACCGCCTTTAATAGCAGCCCTCAACGCTTCATACGAACCTGCGGGGGACATTAGTTCAATATTTTTCTTCATGTTGTAAGCTCCAGTATTTCATTTTGTACCCGCACAGATTCATCATGTATCAGGCTGAATAATTTTACCACAAAGGCTTCATTTACCTGTAGAGGCCCGCTATCTTTTTTGCGTTGCCTCATTTGCTGGCGCCATATCTCGGGCTGTATAACGCTTATGCCCGAATCTTTTTTCAAACCTGCAATGCTTTTGGATAATTGCATGCGGCGGGCAACAAGGTTTAATATTTTACTATCTGTTTCATCAAATTCTTTACGGATATCTATTATGTTATTGCCCATGTAATTGTGATTTATTGCATTGTTGCTGTGGGACACACTATTTGCGCCGCAAAGCTAAAAGCAATGGCTGATGTTTGCCTGAAGAAAGTCAGGCGCCTGGCTGATTTTCGTCAGTCTGCCGGGCACCGGTTCGTGATATTTTTAATGCCAATTTTAAAACATAAGCTTATATGCCATACTACCAGAAAGCAGGCTTGGTGCCTGCCAAACGGCACACGGTTTTCAGGGCCGCAAATGGTGAACTGTACCATGAAGAACTATTCGGCACTGAGGGCTTTTCGGGCATGTCATCATTGGTATACCACTTATATCCGCCAACCCGGGTTAAACAAATGGGAACGCCGTATTCGGTAAAACCGGAAATAGCTATTGAAGATAATTTACAGGCACGCAGCTACCTTACCTTTGATACGCCGCCTATAGCAGATTATATTAAAAGCCGCAAAACACTTTTTGTAAATAACGACATGAGCATTGGTGTTGCCGCCCCATCGGCAAGTATGAATGCGTATTTTTTTAAAAATGCCGATGCTGATGAAATGATATTTGTGCACAAAGGTTCAGGCACTTTAAAAACAATGTATGGAAACATCGCTTTCAGCTATGGCGATTACCTGGTTATTCCGCGCGGAACGGTTTACCGGTTTGAATTTGACACCATTGAGAATAAATTACTGATTATAGAGTCGTATGGCCCCATTGAAACACCTGCCCGTTATCGTAACAACTATGGGCAGTTTTTGGAGCAGTCGCCTTTTTGTGAGCGCGACTTCAGGTTGCCTGAACACATGGAAACGCATGATGAGCAGGGCGATTTTCTTATCAATATCAAAAAGCGCGGGTTGGTTTATCCCTATGTGTACGAAACACATCCGTTTGACGTGGTAGGGTGGGATGGGTGTTCGTATCCTTATGCATTTTCTATTTTCAACTTCGAGCCTATTACCGGGCGCATACACATGCCGCCGCCAATTCATCAGACTTTTCAGGGTAAAAACTTTGTAATATGCTCGTTTGTTCCGCGGTTGTATGATTACCACCCGGAGGCTATACCCGCCCCTTATCACCACAGCAACGTAGACAGTGATGAGTTGTTATACTATGTTGACGGAGATTTTATGAGCCGGAACAATATTCAAAAAGGGCAGATAACGCTTCACCCCGGTGGCCTGCCCCACGGGCCGCACCCCGGTGCTATTGAACGCAGCATCGGCAAAAAAGAAACCAAAGAATTTGCCGTGATGATTGACCCGTTTAACCCGGTTAAAATTACCACCGATGCCATGGGGCTTGAAGTAAAAGATTATTATCAAAGCTGGCTGGCAGCAGGTAAAAAGGAAGAGGCAGTAGTTTAAATTAATTCATAAATAATTGGCCGGCATGTTTGGTTTACTCCATCACGTTAAAGGCTCTCCTCTCCCTGATGAGTTCGGATATAAATATCCTCCCTCATCGTCCCTCTCCGAAGAGGGACAAGCAAAGTCTCCCTTCGGAGGGAGACGGTTACATTTTCATAAGCCGCAGGCATGCAAAATGTAATCAGAGGGAGGAGAGTACCCGATGTGTGATACAGTATTTCAGCGCAACGGATAAATAATTCATTAAAAAAATAAAACATTATGTCAACGGCAGACCTAACAGCAATACAAAACTTTACTTACAGTGATATTAAAGTTTTTGAAGAGGCACAGGATTTTTTACCCATTTACGGTACCGATTATGTTGAGCTTTATGTGGGTAATGCCAAACAGGCGGCGCATTATTACAAAACTGCTTTTGGCTTTCAGGACCTTGCTTATTCCGGTCTTGAAACCGGTATGCGCAACCATACCTCGTATGTTTTACAACAGGGCAAAATACGGCTGGTACTAACCTCTCCGTTTTTACCCGATAGCGATATGTCGGACCATATCCGCCTGCATGGCGATGGCGTTAAAGTAATTGGCTTGCTGGTAAAAGATGCTTACGATGCTTACAAACAAACTGTTAAGCGCGGTGCGTTGCCCTTTATGCAACCGCAAACCGTTACAGATGATAACGGTAGTGTGCACATGAGCGGCATACATACCTACGGGCATACCGTGCATATATTTATTGACCGCAAAGATTATAATGGTGCGTTCCTGCCCGGATATGTAGGGCTCGACACCGGTTATAACCCGGGCAGCACCGGTTTAAAATATATTGACCACATGGTAGGCAATGTACCCGAAGGCAGCATGAATGAATGGGCCAGGTTTTATGCCGATGTAATGGGTTTTGCCAACCTGATAACTTTTGATGATAAGGATATTGCCACTGAGTATACTGCTTTAATGAGCAAGGTAATGACTAATGGCAACGGCTTTATTAAATTTCCTATCAACGAACCTGCCAAAGGTTTGAAGAAATCGCAGGTACAGGAGTACCTTGATTTTTACCATGGCCCGGGCTGCCAGCACATTGCGGTGGCTACCGATGATATTGTGTTTACCATTTCGGAAATGAAAAAACGGGGTGTTGAATTTTTGCATGTGCCCGGTACTTATTACGATACCGTTCTGCAACGCGTGGGTATAATTAAGGAAGACCTGAACGAATTAAAGAAATGGGGCATCATGGTTGACCGCGATGAGGAAGGTTACCTGTTGCAGATATTCACCAAACCGGTTGAAGACCGCCCAACGCTTTTCTTTGAAATAATTCAGCGCAAGGGCGCCAAATCATTTGGCAAAGGAAATTTTCAGGCCCTGTTTGAATCTATTGAAGCCGAGCAGGCGAGGAGGGGGACGTTATAATTTGGTTACCCCTGCTACAAGGCCGGTACTACCGGCAGTAATACATATTTTATTACATATATAACCGGAGGCCGGGTAAAACCCGCGCCTGCATAAACAAAATGTATGCATAAAAAGATTGTGAAAAAGAAAGATATTGAAACACAGGCTGATATTGTTTTACTGGTAGATACGTTTTATCAAAAAGTCAGCAATAACGAAATCCTTGGATTTATTTTTAATGATGTAGCAAAGGTGGATTGGCCGGGCCATTTGCCCAAAATGTATTCTTTTTGGGGAAGTATGTTGTTGGGCGAAAGGACTTACACCGGCGACCCCATGGCCACGCATATGGAACTGAGTAAGCAAACAGCTATGTGCCAGCCCCAGTTTACTGCCTGGATTAATTTGTTTACTGCCACCGTTGATGAGCTGTTTGAAGGGGAAAAAGCACGCGAAGCCAAATTGCGCGCCACTAATGTTGCCGGATTTATGTTGCACAAAGTACAGGTTGCAGTTTAAGGGCTGCCGGCTTCTGAGTAGAGTTGTTTGAAATTAAAGAAAACAAATACATATAGCCACAAAGACACTAAGAACACAAAGAAAATGCTTTAAGTTTTTTGAATTTTGGGTTAAAAGCACTGTATATAGCTGCAATTTTAAAAAAATAACTTCCGTCCCGGCAGGATCCCGAAGCGGAGACCCTGCGGCTGTGCTATGAGGACATCATGCAATTATTGCAACAACATCAACCCAACAAGTGGTTTTAAATTCTGTAATAATATTCCAGGCGGGGCGCTATACTACCGCGGGGTCCCCTATCCGCAAAGCCGCCCCGCATAAGGCGGGATGAAACAGAAAGG
>PMXD01000076.1 GCA_003165895.1 Bacteroidota bacterium
GTCTGAATCAGGATTTACAGGATGCAATACAGATGAACGGCAGGATTTAAATGGCCTTGTTACCGAACGGGGTGTTTTATTGGATTTTGCCTTTATCTGTATTTAATCCTCTAAATCCTGCAAATCCTGATTCAGACAATGGACGCCGGTCAACCCTATTTCTTCAGCAAACGAATTGTTTTTTGCTGTCCGTTATTGGTAAGTTGCAACAAGTAGATACCGGTTGCCCAGTTGCTGGTATTGATGGTTGCCTCTGCAAAATTGCCCGTTGCTTCAAATATACTGCTTGATATTTTGCGTCCTTCGGCANNCCGCCGGTGGCGCGGTCCAGGTAACAGATTCGGTATAAACGGTGCCTGCAGCGCCCGAGCCGGAAGAAGCGGATAAAGCAGTATTGTGCTCAATAATATTTGCAAGATGATAATGGGTCAGGGCAGGGGTATATTGAACACCCGTGGGCAGATTAGTCTGTTGCCAGGTTCCGGCATTAACAGGCGTAACCGCCGGTGTTGACCCTGTTATGGCGCTTAGCTGAAACCCGAAGTAGGCATCGGTGTTTGTGGTTGTATTGGTACCGGTAATTTTTACGGTATAAGTTAACCCGCCCCTGTATGTAGTAACCGGTACCCCGTTTGCCGAATCAACTTCGAGGGTAACCACAATGCCCGTTGTAGCCGTGGTGCCATGGCACGATGAACTGTTGCTGCAGCCGGTAGGATTGGCAAAATCTGTTTCAGAGCCGGTGCAATTTAAACCCGAATGATGGGCAGGGCCGCTTTCGTAACTGGTAAGCATAAAAGCAGAGAGGACTAATGCAACAAAGATTGAAATGCGTGCTTTTTTCATAATATTTATTGATTGACTTTTTGATTTTGTCAAAATAGCATCCCGCCCGTTAAGCCGCTGTTACGGCTGTATCAATTATACCCGGTATACAATAATATAAATTCTGAAATTGCTTTCAAAACCAATCTATTTGGATGATGCCTTAATATATCTTAGAAGCTGTTTAAAATTAANNCTTTGTGCTCTTTGTGTTAAATTGTATTTGGATTTAATTTTAAACAGCTTCTTAGTCCTCCGGCCCCAGTTCAACCCCTTCCTCTTTGCGGTTCTTTGTATTAACCTTAGCGAACTTTGCGTTAACCTGCATTCCGGCTCACTTTTATTTGGAGAGAAAATTTATTTTTACCAAAAAAAGCCTGATTTTCAATGCTTTATAGCTTCATCTTTAGAAAAGGTTTGGAAACTTAGTTTATCGCCATTATATTTGCGTCCCTTTTAGAAAACAGAAAATTGAAATAAAAATGAAATCACGCAGCTATAGCACCGTAACAGTGGCTGAAAAAGACGTAAAGCGCGAGTGGTTTGTGGTTGATGCAGATGGCAAAACACTGGGACGTATAACCAGCAAAATTGCTTCAGTATTACGCGGCAAACACAAGCCTACTTTTACTCCTAATCACGATTGTGGCGATTACGTAATTGTAATCAACTCAGGCAAAATAAGAGTTACAGGCAAAAAATTAACCGACCGTTCGCTGGTTCGTTACACTGGTCACCCGGGTGGTCAGCGTCACACTACTTTGCAGGAAGTAATAGACAAAAACCCAAATAAGCTGATTGAGCACGCTGTAAAAGGTATGCTTCCAAAAAGCAGCTTAGGCGATAAATTGTTCGGCAAATTATTTGTTTACGATACCGCCGAGCATCCGCACCAGGCCCAGAAACCTAAACAACTCGTTTAATCTAAAAAAAATAACAAATTCCTGATATGGATACAGTTACAGTAGGAAGAAGAAAAGCATCAGTTGCCCGCGCCTTTATCAGGGCCGGCGCCGGTGAAATTACCATCAACGGTAAAGAATACAAAAAGTATTTTGCCGAAGAGTATCTGCAAAACAAAGTAGAGGCTCCTTTGAAAACTACCGAGACCCTTGGTAAATTCGATATTTCAGTTAACGTGTTTGGCGGCGGAACCAAGGGACAGGCAGAAGCCATCTCGCTGGCAATTGCCCGTGCACTGATCATTGACAATCCGGAAAAAAGGCCACCGTTGAAAAAAGCAAAACTTCTGCGCAGAGATGCACGTAAAGTTGAGCGTAAGAAAACAGGTCTTCGTAAAGCCCGTAAGCAAGAGCAGTTCAGCAAACGTTAATCATGGTTTAACTCAATTAAGAAAAAAAATACAATGGAAAGAATTGATCATAAAGCACTGTTGGAAGCACAAGTTCACTTCGGCCACCTTAAAAGAAAGTGGAACCCGAAAATGTTACCATATATTTTTGGTGAGAAGAAAGGCATCCATATCATTGACCTTAACCGTACCAACGATAAGCTTGAAGAAGCTGCACAGGCAGTAAAATCTATAGCCAAAAGCGGTAGAAAGATATTGTTTGTTGCTACCAAAAAGCAAGCCAAGGAAGTGGTAAAAGAAGCTGCAAAACGCGTTAACATGCCTTTTGTAACTGAAAGATGGTTAGGCGGTATGCTTACTAACTTTACTACTATCCGTAAGAGTATCAAAAAGATGCAGAACATTGAGAAGATGTTACTGGACGGAACCATGGAGAGCGTAACCAAGAAAGAGAAGTTGGTTTTAACACGCGAAAAAGAAAAGATGGAGAAAGTATTGGGTGGTGTTTCAGCCATGAACCGTGTGCCTGCAGCTTTGTTCCTGGTAGATATTACGCATGAGAACATTGCTTTAAAAGAAGCTACCCGTTTAAATATAAATACTATTGGTATAGTTGATACTAACAGCGACCCTACTAAAGTTGATTTTGCAATACCTGGTAATGACGATGCAGCCAAGTCTATATCTATCCTTACTAACTATATAGCTGACGCAATTGCCGAAGGTTTGGCAGAGCGCGCAGCCGGCCAGGAAGGTGTTGACGGTGCAGAAACTGACGAAGAAATTGCAGAAAGAAACCGTTACGAAGCCGAACTTGAAGAAGAAGGCGGCGGCAGAGGCAACAGAGGTGGTGGTTTAGGCGACAAAAAAGATAAAGACCGCGGTGGTAATGGTTTAGCTAAAAAGCGCCCGGGTGGTGGTTCAGGACACGGTGGTGGCCAGAACAGGGGCGGTAGCGGTGGCAACAGACCTAAGACCGGGGCAGGTGGTTTTGCCAAAAAGCCTTAATATTATTTAAACTTGAGACAAGAAATAAATCGTGAGATGTGAGACTTGCCCAAGTCAGCATCTCATTTTTTTTTCAAACAGAGGCGAGAACCAAGATACCAGAACCAAGACTTAAAAAGGCGGTTTCATATCTTGAATCTTGGTTCTTGATTCTAAAATCTATTAAAAATAATTATTATGAGCACAATAACTGTAACAGCAGCACAAGTAAACGAATTAAGAAACCTGACAGGTGCAGGTTTAATGGATTGTAAAAAAGCATTAACTGAAGCTAACGGCGATATACAGGCAGCTATTGACTACCTGCGTAAAAAAGGCGCTAAAGTGGCAGAATTACGCGCAGGCCGCGCAGCAGCTGAAGGCGTTGTAATTGCAAAGCCAAGTGCCGATAACAAAAGTGGTGTAGTAGTATATGTAAGCTGCGAAACTGACTTTGTTGCCAAAAACGAAGACTTTGTAAAATTTGCAACTTCAATAGCTGATTTAGCACTGGCAAAATCTCCTAAAACAACCGAAGAACTTTTGGCTTTGGATTTGAATGGTTCACCTGTTAGCGCACAGTTACAGGCTAAAGTTTCGGCTATTGGTGAATTAATTACCGTTGCAGCTTACGAAACCATAACCGGCGAAGGCGTTGTAGCTTACAACCACATGGGTAACAAAATTGGTGTATTAGTAGCCGTTAACAAGCCATTGAACGACGCCATTAGCGCCGTAGCTAAAGACGTTGCCATGCAAATTGCAGCTATGAACCCACTGGCAGTTGATGCATCGGGCGTTTCGGCTGAGGTATTGGAAAGAGAAAAAGCAGTAGCGCGCGAAAAGGCTGTTGCTGCCGGCAAACCAGCTAACATTTTAGATAAAATAGCTGAAGGCGCTGCCAATACTTACGTTAAGGAAAACACTTTGCTTACCCAGGCTTTTGTAAAAGACGGCAGCAAAACAGTTCAGCAGGTATTAGGCTCGGCTGAAAGTGGATTAACGGTTACAGCTTTTAAAAGAGTAGAGAAAGGCGGAAAATAATTTTTACGGCTTAGCCGCGAAGTATAAAATTGAAAGCGCTGTCCTGAGAAGGATGGCGCTTTCAATTTTCAGGAATGCTGTGCGAACAGGTTTTGGCGATTGCTTAATAACAGGCTAAATTAAATTTATAAAAGGCGGGTACTAAATACATTAGAGGCAGGTTATCCCTGGCTTTTAATGTACGGGCAATAAAATCAAGTTTACGGCACCAAAGCTATAATGAGGTTTTTTTGCAGGCACTAAAAAAAAGCTTATTTTGTTTTACAATATAATCACTATCTGTTTTAATTAACTTAAATATTTTTTTATGGCAAGGTTTAAATCGCTGGATAAATATGCGAATAACTTAACTGAAACGGCATCTGTTGGTATCCATTACCAGGGCGAAGTAGGCACTTCTGGTGTACGCGAGGATGCCTTAAAAGGCGTAGTGGGGGCTTTAAAAAAAGCAATGGCGGCTGCGCGCAATAACCAGGTGGCAAACAGAACTCCTCAGTCTACCGATGTTAAAGGGGTAAAAAACCTGGCGGCTTTTCATACAGGGCAGCAAACCCAAAACAAAACGGCAGAACAAAACCGTTTGAATGACCGCGTAATCTGGTTGCGTAAATGGCTATCGAGGCAAGGCGCCTGGTTTAGCGGGCTGGATGATTTAAACTGGCCGCAAACCATGCGGCTTAAAGTGGTTTACGACGCTGAATTGCGTCAGCAAAATGCAACCGAAATAACAATTGTTGGTGGAAGGCTTTTTACTTCTAATGGCCAGCCACTCGACACGGCTAAAATGGTTACCCACTTTTCAGGCCCCGGCTTTGGCATTTATGTAATGAGCAACACCGGTAGGCTATATGTGCAATCTCATAGTGTTGGCCATTATCATCACTCTTCGCTGCTTGCGGGGTCGCCAGTGGCTTGCGCGGGTGAATTGAAGGTAACTAACGGAATAATGTCATGGCTATCGAACAAAAGCGGGCATTATACACCTGGGAGGGGGCATTTATTACAGGTACTGGGTATGTTACAAACCAAAGGTTCCGACCTGAGTTTTTCTTTAGATTTCATGTCGGCCAATGGTAAAGTAAATTACATTAATGTGGAGAGTTTTATGGTTGCCGAAATGCTGGATGATGCCAATTTTGCCCAGGCACAGATGGCAGTAAGCGCATTACTCAGTAATCTCAGTACCTATGAATATAATGGTGGAAACTCCGGCGGTTATATCCCGGGATACAAACCATATACTCCATCATCAACACCGGCCCCATCTGATTATGTAAAATATACCGAAGTAGCCGAAACCATTGTGGCTACTGTCAGTTATTATATTTCGTAAATATTTTTGCGTATGGCAGGTGCTGTTAAATAGTATTCTGCCATACGTAAAAATTTATACGTCATTCAAAAAGAGTTCAATAGCGTCGCTGCATACTTCCAGGTTGTTTTCGGTTACCTGAATATTTGGACCCACTTCCACAATTATTTCTGAAAATAAAAAGGGAACAAATTTTTTATCCCAACCGCCCAGGCGCATGCCCCGTTTACAGTTAAACCGCAGTGGCACTACCGGTATTTGAGCATCGCGGCTCATCCACAGAACTCCGGGCTTAATCTGGTATGCGGGCCCGGCGGGGCCATCGCAGGCTACAAGGGTTGAGTAGCCTTGTTTTAAATAGCCTATTACATTTTCAAGAGCAGCCATGCCGTTGTTGCCACTGCTGCCCAGGCAAATGTGTTCAACACCTGTTAAATGCAGCAGCACATGTATGGGTTTCATATACCACGCCGGATGGTTAAGCCAGGCCTGATTATTCACTTTATTAAATACTGCAAAATAGAGCGCAAGGTCTTTATGCCAGATACAATATGCAACCGGTGAGCCATTTGCAGGTAAAGGTGCACCGGTGAATTTTATTTTGCAGGTAAGCCTGATGGACAGTGTCCAGAAGTATAACAGCAAACCCATTGCATGGCCCCATAAAAGAAAAAAGGGCTTTATATACCAGGGAATATTATCAACTCGGAGCATTGCTAAAAATAAATATTTACTTCAACCAGCGAAACAGGAATTAAAAAAACTTATCGTGTTACAGGCATAGTATTACCAACTTATAATCCTTTGCGCTCTTTGTAATCTTTGCGCCTTTTGTTTCATCCCGCCTTATGCGGGAGCGTTAAAAATGTATTTGAAATCAAACATTAGTGCCGGTTGGGCTGAATATCGCTTTCTCTATTCTTTTCTGAAAACTTTCCTGGCTATTGGTTTTGGGAAAAGGTGTTGAGGGCGCCGGCACATTCAAAAATTTACAGAGCGGTTCCCAGCCCTGGGTTACCTCGTATACCAAAAGTTTATCGGCCGGTATAGTTTTTTTTACTTCCTCATTCCATTGGTTAAACAAGGCTATCATTGCCTCTTTATCTCCCATTTTTCCGTTAAAGGCGCCCTGGAATAAAAAGGTTTGAATGTGGTAATATATCTGCGGTATGTAGCTTAGCTTGGTTGAGAGTTTACCCAGGAATTTAAGTATCGGAAACTTAAACGGGTCAGGTTTTTTGAAAATGGTGTTGGCGGCGCTATCGTACCATTGGGCGCCATCGCGGACGGTTAGTATAATTTTAGCATCCGGATATTGTTTTAATAACTGTCGGTAGTAATAAGCGCTCGGGAAATCAACGGCCGCCTGGCAACCTGCAAAGAGGGCTTCAAAATCGGTGGTGCCGGTTTCGTGCAGCTCTTTCCAGTATTTGAGTTTGGCGCCGTCATTAAATAAATTGAAGCCGTGGTAGCAACGGCTAAAGCCCAGCTGTTCAAGCGCAATTTTTAATGATTCGGTTCCGGTGCGGCCCCAGCCGGCGCCTATTACTTTTAATGCCATATTTTTTCCTTTGAGTATAGAGTATAAAGTATTGAGTATTGAGACTTGAAACGCGACCAGACCGGAACCGGCTGTTCATCTTAATACTTTATACTCACTACTAAATACTATTTATAATATTCATTGAGCAACTTAACTGCATTTTCAACTCCGTTTTCGTTTCTGATATTCTCGCCAATCTGGTGCGCTTTGGTTTGCATCTCAGTGCTATTGAGTGCTTCAAGAATGGCCTGCGAAAGATTATCAGAAGTTAAGCTGTTCCACGGTATGGGTTTAGTGCCTGCCCCCGTTTTTTCAACGCACCACGACCAAAAACGCTGGTCGTAAATTAATGGCGTTATTACTGACGGAACACCAGCCCTTAAACCTGCAGCGGTTGTACCGGCTCCGCCATGATGAACTACGGCCGCCATTTTCGGAAATAAAAACTCGAATGGTACAGGCTCGGTAGCGAAAATATTTTCAGGTAATTCTTCCTTAACCAGTCCGAGGCCGGCATTTAGTACCACAGCCCGCTTGCCAGTTTTAGCAACGGTTTCTAATATAAGTTTTTTGATGGCACCTTTTTTATACTGGTCGCTGTTCATACTTCCAAAGCCGATATAAAAAGGTTTTTCGCCGTTGCTGATAAATGCTTCCAGGTCGGGGTCCAATTGTTTTTGCGTGGCTGGTTTCCAGAACCAGTAACCTGTTACATGTTGCACACTGGCCCAGTCGGCGGGTTTATCAAGCAGGTACTTGCTGTAGGCGTACAACATCAAAGGAGGATTCTTTTTGAAGGCAGGCCCCAGCGGTTCTTTAAATGGTAAACCATGCCCGAAAACTTCTTTCCACGCTTTGTGTAAAAAGGGGCGTTCGCCCTGCCAAACCAATTCGCCCATCACCAGGTGCGATGCAACATTGTAAACCTTTTTGGCAAAATCCGGCCACCACTCTTTGGCGGGTGGAACAACGATATTATGAAAATAGCACGTAGGCCCGGCAGGGTTAACGCAACCCACTGATATAGGTATTGAAAATTCTTTTGCTAAAAAGTAGGTAATGTGCAGGGTTAAAGGGGTACACATTAAATGATCGGCCCCTTTGCAGGCCTCTGATAATTCCTGAACGGCAGCCAGCACCAGCGGCGCTGCTTTGCTGCGCACCTGCCATAAAAACGAGAAAGAAGTTTTGCTGCCTTCAAGTGCCTCGCGGGCTTCGGCAGAATTAATGGCTTCCTGCACGTTGCCAGATATGAGGGCAAAATCCAATCCGTTTTCCGTTACAAAAGTGCGGAACATTTCGTGGGTGGCAATTTTTACCGTGTGCCCGGCCTTTTGCAGGCCGGTGCCTAAAGCCACAAAGGGTTCAACATCGCCACGCGTACCAACGGTTACAATGGTAATTTGCATAATTTACTTACAATAAATAACGGAAGGGCTCCGCTGGTTTGGGTTTTAAAGAGTATGTTACCAAAAATAATGTAATTGGCTGAAGCTCCTAATTTTGCCTTTATTTTTCGGGAGTTTCGAAGTGTTTATTTGGCCTTTTGTCCTTGGCAAAGGTTACAACGCAGTTTAGGAATTAAATTATTTTTGGGCAATGAGCACCAATCTTCATTCTTTTATCCATTTGCTTTTTATAGGCATCATTGCCCTGTTTCCGGTAATTAATCCCTTTGGCTCGGCTTTTATGGTAAGTCCGTATCTTTTGCGGCTAACGCAGGAAGAAAAGAGAGCTGCGGTACGAAAAATTACGATGTATGCATTTTTTATTTGCACAGTTTCATTGTTTGCGGGGCATTGGATACTTGAATTGTTTGGCCTCTCTGTTCCGGTTGTTCAATTGGCAGGGGGAATTATGATTTGTAAAATAGGGTGGGAGTTTCTCTCATCTGATAAAAGGGACGAAGAGAAGGGGGAAAAAGCCGATGAGGCCAACAAGCTCAGCAGCTATGTTTATGTGCAGGATAGGTTATTTTATCCAATCACGTTTCCGGTAACAACCGGTGCCGGTACTATATCGGTATTATTTACATTAAGCGCCCACAGTGCACGGGCCAATCTTACTGAATACCTGGTAAATACGGGCGCCATACTTTTAGCCATCGTGTTTATGTGTATACTCATTTATATCTTTTACTTCAACACCAAAACCATCATTAATTACCTGGGTTCGAAAGGTGAAGAAATAATTAACCGCATCAGCGCTTTTCTTATTTTTTGCGTGGGGCTGCAAATTGCAATAACGGGTATTACCAGTTTGTTGAAAGGGTAGATTCTATTACGCGAACCCCTGAATTGTAGTTAAAAACAAAATTTTTCTACCAGAAAATTTCTTTTTATCACTTTTCCTGTATTACTTTATATCCATATAATCCCTAATCCCTGAGCAAATGCCTGAAAATGAGGTAATATCTCTGGAAAGCGAAATCGGTTTCCGGGCGTTGTTCGAAAACGCAACAATTGGCATTTTGGTAGTAGGCCAGAATGGTGGCATTGAGTTGGTTAACCCGCACGCAGAAAAGCTTTTTGATTATTCAAACGCCGAGTTGATTGGCAAGCCTGTGGAAATATTAATTCCGCAAAGTGTCGCCGGTAAACATCATCACCACCGCGATGGATATTTTGAAAAGCCTAAGTCCAGGCCCATGGGACGGGGGATAGACTTATTTGCCCGCAAAAAGGACGGCTCGGTTTTTCCGGTAGAAATAAGCCTGGGGTATTATGAACTGGCAGGGCAGAAACTGGCCATGGCCTTTATAAGCGATATTACCCAGCGCAAGGAAGCCGAAAACGAACTGAAAAAGATTAACGACCAGTTGGAAGAGAGGGTTCAACAACGTACACTGGAACTGACTGCCGCGCTTGAACGGGAAATGGAGCTGAACAACATGAAGTCGCGCTTTGTGTCTTTTGCTTCACATGAGTTTCGTACTCCGCTTACCACTATTCTTTCAAGTATTTCGCTGGTTGAAATTTACCTGAACCAAGCTCCCAGTGAAAAAACAACCAAACATATTGAGCGCATTAAATCTTCTATCAAACACCTTACCGATATTCTGAACGACTTCCTGTCGCTGGATAAACTTGAGCAGGGCAAGATAGAAATAGAAAACCAGGAGCAGGACCTGAAAGAGTTAATTGATGAAACGGTTGAGGACATAAAACAAATTATGAAGGCAGGGCAGCAAGTACACTTTAACCACACCGGCCCGGCTGAGATATTTCACGATAGCAAGATATTGCGCAATGTGCTTATTAATCTGCTTTCAAATGCCATCAAATATTCGCCTGAAGGTAATGCTGTGTATATTGAAAGTGAAGTAAGCAATGGGCTGGTTACAATACATGTTAAAGACTCGGGTATTGGAATACCTGAGGATGAACAGAAACACCTGTTCCAGAAATTTTACAGGGCCAGCAATGCCTCCTCCATGCAAGGCACCGGCCTGGGTTTAAATATTGTGCAGCGTTATGTAGAGCTAATGGGCGGTCAAATCGGTTTTACCAGTAAATCAGGCGTTGGCACGGTGTTTACGGTGCAATTCCGCCAAAACCACCATTAATTATGGAAAGCATTTTACTTATAGAGGATAATGTTGCCATCAGGGAGAACACGGTGGAGTTGCTTGAGCTTTCAGGCTACCATGTGTTAGTTGCTGAGAATGGCCGGGAAGGAGTGGTTCTGGCCAAAGAAAATATGCCCAACCTGATATTGTGCGATATAATGATGCCCGAGTTAAATGGCTATGAAGTGTTTAACGAGTTAAGTAAAGACCCCTCCACCGCTAAAATCCCCTTTATTTTTGTTACCGCCAGTGCCGAAAAAAGCGAAATGAAAAAAGGCCTTGAGATGGGGGCCTGGGGATATATCAGCAAGCCTTTCGAGGCTCCTCAATTGTTATTTGCTATCAAAGGCTGTATCCGGCCCCTGTAAAGTTAAACTTTAAAGTGCCGGACAAATGGTAAATTTGGATAGGCATGAGAAACAGATACCAAATACCATGAACGCAATCCGCTTGATTTGCCCATTCATTTTTTTATTTGGTATAGCCCCCTTAAAAGTATTTTGTACTGGATGCAACCAGCAAGGGCCTGATACTATTTCTACTAATACAACAATTATAGGTGGCTGCATTATAAACGGCGACCTGGTAATACTGAATGGTGGTGCCCTTCACGTTGACATGACAGGCGGACAGCCCGATACTTTTGTGGTAAGAGGGAATATTTTGCTGGAAGGAAATGCTACCTTATTTATAAATGCCGATTCAGGCTCAACCAGCGCACAGTTTATAGTATCTAATGTTACCAATAATCAACGCAGCATAATGGCGCTGGGAACCAGCCGGGTAATATTACAATATGTTGAATTCAGGACCCAGGAAGGAGACCTGACCAATGCCAGCAGTTATTATATGAACTATAATGCACAGGATAGTTCGGCATTTTCAGTAACAGGTTGCTGGTTAAATACCCAAACTGCCTGGTTGTTGTGCAATATGAATAATCAGTCAACTTTTATTGGCAGCCAATCAAACGAATTACCTACTGAAATATATCTGCAGGATACTGCACAAATATCGGTGACCGGTGTTAATACAAACATTGGCATCTGGCTGCTTTTTGGATCTACCACCGATACGCTCAACCTGCCCGACCAAACCGGGCCGTTTTTTAGCTGGCAGGCGGGCAGGGGTATGGGAGGAGTAAATGCATCACCCTGGTTTTTGAATGTAGATTCTGCGGAGCCTGGAATAGGTGTGCAAATTCAACCTTTTGCAAAACTGGTGGTGAATGGAATGGGTGCTCCGGCCCTTGGCGAGATACATGCCAATCTGCTTTTTGCCAATAGCACTGATACTATTGAAAATTTGGTTGTCGGATTACAGAACACCTCCGTTGCCAAAGGGCGGCTTACACTTAATAACGTTGCCATGGGCCCCATACCCTGGCAGCTATACGCTGTATCTAACGAAAACCTGTTTATCAAAAATTCAATTGTAAATGAAATTGGTATAGTAGGGCCATCCAATACAGTTGTGGTGGATAGTTCAATTTTACAACTGGCTACTTTGTCTGCATTGGGAACTTCAGGAACTACCTTAACCATCAATAATTCTCAAATATGGAACCAGGCAATTATTGCCGATAATACCGCCGGCATTAATATCAGTAACTGTAATGTAACCGGTAGCTGGTTTAGTACCGACGGGCAATCTCATATTACTGTAAATGGCGGTTGTTTTTTCCAAAATCCGGCCGGGTGTACCGAAAATACAATGGTGAATGTTAATACCGGGCAACCTTATTGCAACCCATTTATACCCGCCGGTTTTCCTCAAAACTTGTCACCTTCAACTGTTACTTTTAACGGCGTAAATAGTAATTGTACAACTTCAATTGAGGATGTAAATAACGGTGAGCTGCACCTGACTATATATCCCAACCCCTTCGCTTCTGAAACTGAAATAAGAACCGGGGATAATTCTGTTTATTCAACGCTAACGGTTTATAATGCTATAGGGCAGCAGGTGAGGCAAATGACAAATGTGGCCGGGCCATTGATTAATTTCTATCGTGATAACCTGCCTGCGGGGGTGTATTTTATTCTTCTGGCAAAGGAAAACAAAACCTTTGCAGTGGGTAAGCTGGTTGTTACTGACAATTGAAGCCGTATTAGAATCCTACAATCTGCCTTAGTAAAGTAGGTATTTGTATTACCGGTAATTTAAGAGTAAAGGTTATTTTCTGATACCATTTGTTTATACCCATAGCCTGCTGGCTTTGAGTTATGTTGTTAGTGGTGAACAGTGGCAGGTGTATTTCAATTACATCTTTAATAGCTACTAACGACAGGCCAAGTTCAGCTGCCGGTTCAAGTTTATTACTGCCTTCATCGGCTACCACTGCAACGGATGCAAAAGGACGGATAGGCACCCAGCGGTAAATGGTTGAAACGAAATTGGCGGAGCTTAAAAATTTATTGGTAGCGCCAAAAGTTGATATGGAGCGGAAACCACCGCCGGTAATAGCTACCTGTCTGCCCAGGTAATTATCGTGCCCGTTGCGGTCGACAAAGTTTTCATCAAACATGTAGTCCTTTTGCAGCCAGTAGGCGTAGTTGTAGGCTGTATTGGTACTAAGGTATACATCAGGCAGTGGCGCTGAAATATCTGAGCTGCTTTTGCCATAATAAGGGAAGCCACCTGCAAAAACGCGGATAAACAAGCCCTGGTTTTTTGCGCGGTAACTAATTTTAAAATGCGCCTCGGCTGAAAGGCCTATGAATTGTTTGCCCTGTTGTAAAGTAAGATCAAAGCTAAGCGGGTGCAGGGTGGTGTTGCGCTCAATACTATATTTAGCTTCGTTCACATAATAGAACAGGGTTGAAACAGTGTTATTGGTAACAGCGGTTTCATTTGTCGGGTCTATCCATTGTTCCATTACCAATGCTGAGCGCAGATTAATACTTTGCGACACGGGGCTGCGGGCAGTTTTCTTTTTTAAATCGAGGTGCAGGTAAGGTTCAATTTTATTCAACGTTAGGTCTTTGGGGAACAGTAAATAGCTGTACCTTTTTCCTTTTATCCCCAGGGTTATTTTCTGCACTTTAACAGGGAAGAAGTTATAGTTGGTGCGGCCAAAACCAATAAACTGTTTCGAGCCGGTGCCAATAGTGGGCATCAGTAAATATTCAAATTTGCGGCTGGGAAAGAAGGGGCTGTAAAATGCCAGGCCCACCTCTGTTTTATCATAATTGTTCCAACCAACATAAGGTGCAAAGAATACCTGCGACCGGTTCTGATTTTCGACAGCGCCAATAAACTGAAACTTCAGCTTCTCAAATTTATGGGCAATTTTATTAAGGATGTAAGTGTTGTTCCGCCGGTTTACTTCAGGCATTAACAAGGTTGGGTCAATCTGAACCCTATCGCCATTCAATTTTGGTACATCAATGGTATCTGTGCCTTTAAAGCCCTCTACCCATCTTGTATACACCACTGAATCCTTTTTCATTACCGACACGGTAACCGGGCCCGCTACTTCATTTACGTTTTTAAGAAAAACCTGCAGGCTGTCTCTGGGTTCGCTTTGCTCTTCGGCTTTGCCGGTATGGTGGCCTTCTTTACCAAAGGCTTTTACACCTGTAATTTTGTAATCCAGTTTTTTAGTGGTTTTCATCNNCGATTCAAATATTTGCCTCACATCTTCGGGCTGCGGGTGGCGGTATTTCCAGGTTTCGAAATATTTTTTCATTACCCGGTCAAACTCCTCTGTGCCCAGGTAGGCCTCCAGGTAATTAAAAATGAGTGGCGTTTTTCCGTATACAATAATCCCATAGTTTATTTCGGTAAAATCCTCCGATGTCAGTTCTATTGGTTGGTCCAGGTTTTCGCGTGCCATAAACTGGTAACCCAAATCAATCTCGTAACTATGTTTGTATTGGTCGGCGTCTATAAATTTTGTAATTGCATCTGATATGCCAGCCAGCATTTTCCGGTTTGGATATTTAGTGCGTATGTATCGCGCTTCATAAAACGAATTTACGCCCTCGTCCATCCAGGCATGGTCGCGCTCGTTGCTGCCCAGCACGCCATAAAACCAGTTGTGGCCAACCTCGTGTGTTATTACATCATCCAGCAAAAAGCCATTGGCTTCCTCTCCAATAACGGTAACGTTCGGATACTCCATGCCGCTACCGGCGCTAATGGTTCCGTCAACTGCAGTTACCTGTTTATAGGGATAATCGCCCACCCAAAGGCTGTAGTAGTAGATGGCATCGTGCAGGTATTCGGGGGCTTTGGCCCACAGCCGCCCCTGGTTATTGGTAAATAGCGCCCATGTGGTAACTTTTTGCTTGCTATGGGGTAATTCTACCTCGCCTTTTAAAATGTGGTAGCGCTTATCGGCAAACCAGCCAAAATCANNGATGTTGGTTTGGATGTAATGCAGTGTTTTGGTTTCTTTTGAAGAGGGCGGAAATTTAAGGTCGGTAAGCGCAGTCCAGCCGGTTATCTTGCCGTCAGCTTCAGCCTTTTCATTCATCCGGTTAATTTCGGCGGTATCCTGCAGGTCGCCGGTGGCGCCTACTACATAATTTTTAGGCAAGGTAATTTTTACATCAAAACTTCCGAATTCAGAATAAAATTCTCCCTGGTCTAAGTAAGGTATCGGGTGCCAGCCGTATTTATCGAACACTGCCGGTTTAGGGTACCACTGCGTAATTTGGTACGACTGCCCAATATGCCCCATGCGTGAAAATGTTTCAGGCAGCTTAACCCTGAAGGGGGTTGATATGCGCACGTGGCCGCCCGTTTTAAGCGGCTCGTTTAAAAATACTTTGCATATTTCGCCACTGGCAGTACTATATTGCCATTTGCAGGCCTCGGCGTTTACTTTAAAGTTAAGGCTATCAATAAAACCGCGTTCGTTTGGCTTGCTATACCAAAAAGAAGTTTTTCCGTTTTCGAGCATTTGCTCGGCCAGCGGCGTGCTTTGGTTGCGGTATGCATTGGGCCACAGGTGCAGGTAAATAAAATCGAGCGTTTGCGGCGAGTTGTTGGTATAGTCAATGGTTATAAATGCATCCAACTGATTCGCGGTATCGTTCAGTGTTACCTCAATTTTGTAATCGGTACGCTGCTGCCAGTTGTCATTTACTGCTTTCTGCGCCTGCGCGTTTAATGAAAACAAAACAAGCAAAACGGGCAGGATTAAAACCTTAAAAGTATGTTTCATGGATACGACTGATATGAACGAAAATAAAAGAATAAGGTGAAATAGACAGGACAGCGGATATAAGGGCCTGATTTAACGGTTTAAATCAAATTTGGGCGTTATTGTTTCAGGCTGTGATAAAGTAGCATTATATTTACATTGACTTGCAGTTTATAAGATATTGGACTAAAGTGACTGTATTAAACTGTTTAAAACAAAAAATCATGCTCCAGAGAATATTTCTGCTTTTGTTTTGTGCTTTTTCAGGAACATTTTTGACATATGCCGGAAGTGAAAATACTTATGAGGCTATTATTATGTTTCCGAGTGCACCGAACCCTACTTCGGGTAAATGCCTGATAAGGACTTATTTACCTGACAGCGACCCCAATTCGAGCATCCGGATTTTAGATAAGGACAGCACCATGATGAAAGAAATACCCCTGGCAGGTGAGGCTGGTATTAGCAGTACTCCGCTAAACGTTGCGGATTGGAAAGCCGGTACTTACTTATACCAGTTATTTTACAAAGGCGAAGCCAGGAAGACCCTTTCGTTTGTGGTTACACATTGAGCCCTTCTTAAACTATTTGCTCGCATGTTTGTTGTGTCTATAAACGTAAACCAAAGGTTATGGACAAGCAACGAACTGAAAATATGGCTTCTGATGATGCAGAGAAGTTTGAACGCGATCTGCGGTCTTCTAAAATAAGCGAAGAAGATACGGGCCTAAAACCAACCATAAATGAAGTTCGCGAAGGTGAACTAAATAATAACCATCAGGAAGCTAATAAGTGCTCGCAAAAAAATGCTGAGCATGATGCCAAATACGGCGACGCTTCTGATGCAGAAAGAAGCCGCCTGCCCAAAGATCAGCAACCGGAAGATGCGCATGTGCCGCAGGGGTGAAAAAAAATTTCGCACGGAGGCACGGGGTTAACAGCAGAGAAATACAAAAAATAAATTAATATGTAGTGTTAAGCCCGGCATCTTATTCAGGATGCATTTGCATTTCTCTGTATTTCTTCTCCGTGCCTCCATGCGAAACATTTTTTAGCTTTTATAAAATAGTTCGCATCTCCACCCCACTCCCAATTCTCATTAAAAAAATAATAACTAATTTTAAACCATCTATAACTTTAAAGAGAAGTTCGGCACCTGTCTGTTCTTCTTTCACCAAAATATAACCCTGACATGAACCCAACCCCACCTAACATAATTCAAAATACCGATAAAAAAATTGCCCTGTTGATTGATGGTGACAATGCCCAATCGAAATTTATTGAGGATATGCTTTCGGAAGCCGGTAAACATGGTAAGGTTACCGTGCGCCGCATTTACGGCGACTGGACGGATAACAAACTAAACAGCTGGAAAGAAAAGATTAATAAGTACGCCGTAAGGCCCATGCAGAAATTTGCTTTTGCAAAGGGGAAGAACTCTACCGATACGGCTATGATAATTGATGCTATGGATATTCTTTACAGCCACACGGTAACTGGCTTTTGCATTGCCAGCAGCGACAGCGATTATACAGGCCTTGCGCAACGCATACGCGAAAATGGCATTTTTGTAATGGGCATAGGGGAGGCATCAAAAACTACTGAAGCGTTTGTAAATGCCTGCGACATATTTGTTTTTACTGAAAACCTGTCGGAACCGGTTGTTGCGCCAAAGAAAAAGCCGGAGGAGAGGCCACGGCCTGCCCATAAACCCGAAACGGCCAAAGCCACGATAAAAAGCAAAACCGAAGCGCCCAAAATTGAACCGGTTATTGCGCCGGTTGAAATACAGAAAACAGCCGAAAAACCCGAATTGCCAAGAAGCAAGATTACCCATGAGCCCATAAACCTGAAGCTGATAAAAACTGCGGTAGATATGGTGAGCGACGACCGGGGGTTCGCCTACATGGGTGAAATAGGCATAGCCCTTCGTAAACTTGACCCCAGCTTTGACCCGCGGACGTATGGTTTTGGGGCTATCACCCCGCTTTTTAAGAGCCTGACGGATTATTTTGAGTTTGAATACAGGGATGGGGGCTCGTCTGTTTATATCCGGTTGAAAAAGCCATTGTAGTTTGGGGATTTCAGTTTAAAGGCATAAAGAGCGTAACCGGTGAATTTCACTTTCATTATTTTATAATATTCCATTTTTATTCTACTTTAGGGCAAACAAAAACCAGGTATGAAAAAAACGCTACTATTTCTCTTCGGCTTAAATATTGTAATCTTTTATCAGCTAAATGCCCAGGCAATTACAGGTACCGATAGTATGTCGGTTCCCCGGCTTAATCACCAATCTCAAAAATTAAATAATGGTTCGGTGCTTACTTTTGGCGGCGAAAACGGAAACTCGCAGGACCCTAACAACACCTATTCATCGGCCGAAATTTATAACAACGGGGTATGGACACTTACCGGCAGTATGAATATCCAAAGGACCCAGTTTGCCTCGTCGCTTTTGCCCAATGGTAAAGTTTTGGCCATTGGCGGTGTGGCAAGCGATGTAACCGAAGTATGGGCAAGCTGCGAAATTTACGACCCTGCTACGGGCCTATGGACTTATACAGATTCGCTGGCAAACGCGAGTGCAGACAATTATGCGATACTGATGAATAATGGCAAAGTTTTAATGGCCGACGGCGATAGTTCGTGGGTTTACGATCCTTCCACCGGGCGCTGGGGCAGTGGTGTTGCTATGGCCGCAGGGCATGGTGCTAACCCCGTAATGGTTTCGTTGGCAAACGGTAAAGTGCTGGCTGTTGGTGGAATGGATTGTGCGGTATGCGCTGATGTTTATAACCCTAATACCAATACCTGGGCTTTAACTGCCGATAGCACCCAATATTCGCATATACAGCCTGCTATGGTTTTATTAAATAACGGAAAAGCCCTGGTTATTGGCTCCTCGACCATTGATAGTGGCCAAACGGCTTCTGAACTTTACGACACAGTAACAAACAGTTTTACAAACTCAGGCACTTTGCTAAGTAATATAAGTTCGTGCCCTGCTGTATTGCTGGATAATGGCGACCCTTTGGTTTGGGGAATTGGCAACCTTTTCGGCGGCGCCGATAGCACAGAAATAGTGCAGATTTATAATGTAGCTATCGGAACCTGGTTTACAATCCCATCAACCGGGTTTGGAACCTCTAACAACACCCTGGTGAAACTAAGTAACAACGTTGTGCTGGTTGTTGGTGGATATGTGTTAGCCAATGGTGCAGTAAAATATTGCTGGTTGATAAACGGTGACGATTTAACCGGTATAAAACAGATAAGCCAGCCTGAAAGCTTTGCCATAAGCCCCAACCCGGGCACCAGCTATTTTTCATTTTCTGTTGCACAGCCCGAAAACGTAAAGGTTTTACGTATTTATGATGTTGAAGGAAGAATGCAGCAGGAAGTTAGTCAGGATTGGGCAAGCCCGGTATACGCCAATGCTCTTGCTTCGGGAACATATATTGTTGTGTTATACGGTAAAGACGATATGCCTGTTGGGGTGCAAAAGTGGGTTAAATTATAGCCCTGAAAATACCTCCTGAAAATATAAAAGCAAAAGCCTGTGCAACTGCACGGGCTTTTTTGTTGATTTGCATCCCTGCACTAACAGAAATAATGCGAACTGAATTATGGTAGATTATACAGAGTCGGATTTATTGAATATGGCTATTCATTTTATAGGTAACCGCTCAACCGGTGGTGAACTTTTTTTATCGGAAAAGAATATTGAAACCAATGCGGAATTAAAGGATGAATTGAAAGAGTACCTGGTGGCGCCCTACAAAGATGTACCGGCACAGCAATTTACGCACCTGTCGGACCTGGAGTTGAACCCCATGTACAATTACGCTACACGGATTTTTGCCGAGCCGGGTACCTTTGATGCGCAAAGCCAGCACTTAGCCAAGCACCTGTATAATTGCTCAGCCCATCCTGGTATTAAAGAAGGAGAATTACTGATTGGCCTGTTGGATAATCTGTATTACAATGATGAGGCGCTGATGGGTATTGCTATCATTAAATCGGAATCAAAAGATACCTTTTTCAAAACTCCCAAAAGCCGCGATGGGTTTTCTATTTCGGTTGATGAAGGGATAAGGAAAGATAAAATTGACAAGGCCTGCCTGATATTAAACACGCATAATGATAATGGACTTATTGTAATGGTTATTGACCGGACGAACAGCAAGGACGAAGCTATTTTCTGGCGAAATACCTTTTTGGATGTTATGCCTGTGGCCGACAGCTATAACAAAACCGAAAAATTTATGACCCTGACCCGGAATTTTATTAAAGATAAATTGCCTGAGGAATTTGAATTAAATAAAACCGACCAAATAGATTTGCTTAATAAATCGGTAGCCTTTTTTAAACAAAATGAGGAATTTGAGTACAAAAATTTCGTGCGGGAAGTGATACAGGAGCCGGGCATGATAAGGTCGTTTGGACGTTATAAGGAGGAGTTTGCACAGGCTAACCCACTGGCACTTGGAGATGAATTTGCCATTTCTAACTCGGCCGTAAAAAGACAATCGAGGATATTTAAAAGCGTATTGAAGCTGGATAAGAATTTTCATGTTTATATACACGGCGATAACCAGCTGATTGAAAAAGGTTATGACGACGATAAACGCATGAATTTTTACAAGCTGTTTTTTAAAGATGAAAGCTAAATTTGGGTATGATTAAGTATTTAATCCTGTTTCTGGGCCTTTGCATAATAGCAGGCTGCAAAAAAGACCTCAACTACATTTACGCCTTTAATGTAAACGGTGTTGCCCGGCATGGTAATAACTATACTGCAACTTATCATTTTGATACGGCGGCTTCGTTACAGGAATTTGCGGCTAACTTTTACATAGGCAATGCCAGTGATACCAATTATGTGCAGATAAGTTTTAGCGGTAATGGTTACATTACCCCGGGTACTTATTATTCGGGCATTATCAATCCGGGCAATACGGTATGTTCTTTTGCTTACAATAACCTGCACAACTATTACAGTAATGTTTCGGGTATACTTCAGATAGTTCAGATTGATACAGTTGGGCATATTCTGAAAGGGAACTTTCAGTTTAAGGCAGTAAGCAATGTAAATTCCTCAGATACTGCTGTTATTACCAACGGCAGTTTTGCCAGTGTGCAATATCATTGAACAGGAGAGAAGTATATGTCACCTCTCCTTATTTAATGCGCTATCTTTTTGTAATAAGCTGCTGAAAAGTACGTAATATTCAAAAGGCCATCCCGGATAGACATGGTAATGAAAGTACTATCATTGCTCAACCATGAATTTTGGCCTGCTGGTTTGTATTGTTGGTTTAACGAATCTATATACATGGATTTTGCGGCCAACGATCGTATAGATTCTTCTTTTACACAGGTAAAACCATCCAGGTATAAAAGATCGGCTATGGTGTCTTTTGCTATCACCCTTTTGTATTGCAAAATATGCATACCGGAGGCATCGGTAAGGCGTTTAAAGTTATCGCCCCACATGCCAATTATCTGGTGCAGGTTCTTGCCAACAGGGCTTTGGGCTTGTGTTGTAATCAAAGGAGCGGCCAGCAGAAGAAGGCCCAGTATAGAAGTTTTCAGTTGTTTCATGCGACGGCTAAGTTATTGCAAATCTTTAATTCAAGAAGCCCCGCATTGCGGAGCTTCTTGAATTAACAATTAATTATTGAACCTGGCTAAATTACCGGGCTGTAGGCTTTATAACCAAAAAGCAAAGAATATATGCAGGTACAGGAACGAAAACAGGATAGAGAAAATGAGCCCCAGTATACCAAATGTTAAACCCGTGGAAGCTAATCTGCGCCTGCTGGATTTTAATCCTATGGCACCCGTAATAATAGCCGCAATAGAGATGGGAAAGGCCACAAAGCTTAAAAATGGTATAAAAGCGAAAACAAAGCTGATAGGCCCAAGCACACCTGCCGCTACTGCTGCACCCGCAGGGTCGCTGCCATTACCGTAGCGCCTTTCGTAGTATCCGCGGGGATGGGAGGTGTTTTTTGCCATGGTTAAAATGTCTTTTAATGAATGGGCTTTTAAATATAACTTGCCATTATCGTTGCGCTGAAGAGAGACTTTATTATCGCTGTAGTTGGCCAGCAACTTGTTCATATCATTCAGGTCCTGGTCGTCCTGCATTTGTTTATCGAGGGCGGCTGGCATTCTCATTTTAAAATGCATTTGCTGGTCGGTGGCCGCAATAATGCCGGTTTTTGGCATTGTTATAGCTGCCGTATCAACTATAGCTGCCTGGGCAGTTTGTCCAGCAGGTTTTGGAGCATCGGCCGTATGCTTTGCCACATGGTTAAATGCAAATATTGACGGATGCGCTTTTTTAGCGCTTGCAAGGTCGGGGCAGTGCGTCATGCTATTGGTTTTGCAACCATTAAGAGCCAATGCAAAAACTGCCAACCCTAATATGTAAAATACTTTTTTCATGCTTTTCATAACAGGTCAATTTTATTTTGTGAAGTAAGCCAAAACCATACCGATATTCAAGATAGACACGGTATTTAACCGAATGTTTAACAGTGGGTGGTGTGAAAATTTCTTAATAAACCCAAAGTTAGTTTACTGTAGGCACATAGCCAATGAGCTTCATTGCCCCTGCTCCTGATATTTATTAAAGGCCCCGGTAATTTTGTTCCGCCTCAGAAACACGATGAAAGCAAAAATAAAAACGATGATTGCCCCCAGCCTGATGGCAAAAGACGTTCCGGCTTTTTCCGAAAGCCAGCCTATTTCAAAGTTACCCAGGGGTGCCAGGCCGATGAACATAAAAACATAAATACTCATTACCCTACCCCTGAATTCGCTTTTTACCAGGCTTTGTATCCGGGTGTTCATCATAGCAAACTGCGAAAGCAGGCCAAGGCCCGCAAAAAACAAGAGCACCAGCGCCAGGGTAAAATTGGTAGTATAGCTGAATAAAATAAGGCTAACGGCAAATAACATACTGCCACCGGCAATAAACATAACGGGTTCTACCCTTTTTGCAAAAGCAGCTATTAAAAAGGTAGCCATTAAAGCTCCCAGGCCGGTGGCTGCATATAAATATCCCAGGCCGGCAGCTTCTACATGAAATTCGTTTTGCGCTATGATTGGCATAATGGTGGTGTAAGACCAGCCAAACACTGAAGAAACAGCAGTAAATACAATTAGTGTGCGGATAACAGGGTGCGAAAAGGAATAGATAAACCCTTGTTGTATTGCCCTTAGCGCATTGGTGTTTCGCTTCGAGACACGGGATTGGGTGTTCATTTTCAGCAAAGCTATTATAACCGCAATGTAGCTAAGGCCGTTTATTATAAAAGCACCCCCGGTGCCCACCAGGGCAATAAGCAGGCCGGCAACGCCGGGGCCAATTACCCGCGCAGTATTAAAGGCGCCCGAATTAAGTGCAATGGCTGAAGCGAGCTCCTCTTTGCTCACCATTTCGGGCACAAATGCCTGGCGGGCCGGGGCATCAATAGCATTTACAGTTCCCAGCAAAAATGCAAGTACACAGATTTCCCCGACATTGATGATGTGGGCCACGGTTAAAATGCCAAGTATAAATGCCAGCACCATGGCGCTGCTTTGAGTAAACAGGAGTATCTTTTTTTTAGGGAACCAGTCTACAATAACACCGCCAAAAAGAGTGAATAATAATGATGGGAGGGTAGCCAAAGCCGCTACAAGACCGATAAGAAATGCCGAATTGGTAAGCTTTAACACAAGCCACCCCTGGGCAACTATCTGCAGCCAGGTGCCTATTAGCGATATCAGCTGACCCGAAAAGTAGAGTTTGTAATTATGATTTTTGAAAGCCGGGAAAGAATTGCCGATGGCCTGCACCCATCCACTGTTTTCGCCTACGCTTATTTCAGCGCTTTCATTTATAATATTGGTCTCATCAGGATTAGGCTTGTTGGGCATAAAGCGGGGCAAATTTAGGTAAGCGAAGCTTAACTAATGCAAAAAATAACAACAGTTAAGAGTAACTGAGTTTTTATGGCAAAGCCTTTTAGGTTATATTCATTAACGGCGTAAGTATGAGTTATCTGGCCGGGTTTAAAGCTTAATTGCTAACGTCATTAACTTTAGCGCGAAAGCAGGAGTTAAACCTTTCAGGCTCCTCTTGGCTAATTGCCCCGGTCAGGAACCTGAAAGGTTTTATGCCTTTAGTTAATTTCATAACATTGGCCATATTGCCGGCTTAATCTGTTATTGAAGAGCATGGATGCTATTTTTGAGGGGGTTTACGTTGAACTATACAATTGTAAAATTATATTTGTATACCCCCCACAGTTTAAATGTCAGCTGAACGTAAGAGCCTTTAAGATTAGACCAATAGCTATGAATAAGGAACAACCGGGTTTAATTACCATACAAAAGTTCATATACCTGCTTAGTGATTTCTATTACGCTGAGTTTATTACGCACCTTTCTTCGGTAAATGCTACGTTGCCTTTAAAGCTGGCCAAAACAATCCGCAGCAGGCTGCCCGGCTTTGATACGCATGAAGAACTATGCAAAAAAATTTACGGTAGTTTCGAAAAGGGCGCCAAACAGAATTTTAACCAATTAGCCTCGTATACATTCAGGCTTTCAGATGTACTGGCGCAAAACTATCCCAACTACCTGCACCATAACATTTTAAATGTGCAGCGGATGGTAAACGAAGGCCGCGGGGAGGATGCTAATTTTTTGTCCGAAATTCTGCTTGAAATTGCCGAACGGACGGATGATTTTCAGTGCCAGGTGTTTGTGCTTAATTTTTTGGGCCAACAGGCTTTTATACGAAAAGATAATGTTACCGGAATTAAATTTGATACACAACTGAGTGAGGCCTTGACCAAAGAGAAAATCTTTGTTGAAATACAGTTGTTTACCCATAAAGCCCTGGCCGAAACAAGGCTTGAAAAAGCAGATATTGAAAAAGCCAAAGAATATCTGCTTGGTTTTGTAGCCAGTAACCCGGCAGCCATCCGCATTTTAGCGCGGCATTCGTACCTCCTTATTTTATATCAATTCCACCTGGAGGCTTTTGAACAATCCGGAATCGGGGACATACTGGAGCAACTTGAAAAAGACCTGCATAACCAATCGCATGTGGTTTTTCCTTATTTGCTTGATTTAAGAAGCAGCTTGTTTTTTATGAAACTCAATTCAACTTTAAAGGATTTGAATTCGAAAGAAAGCGAACGCGAATTTGATGCATTGGCACAGCATTATAAAGCCGTTAAGTATTGGAAAACATTTGTAAACACCGGGCAGCTGTACCTTATAACCATACAGTGTACCCGACTGTTTGATAAATATGAGAGCCGGATTTACCGGTCTGATTACCCTGATGGGATAACCGACCACGATGAGAAAATAGTAAAGGAATACCTGGGCAAGTGCAGGGCTTTTCTGAAATCGAATGTTGATGTTGTCAAATACGCATATGAAGTGATGAGTTACAGGATTGTATATGGAGTGCTGCTTATTATTGCCGGTGGCAAAAATATAAAGGCCGGCATTGAAGAGCTTGAATCGGTGCTTGCAAATTACCAGCAGGTTAACCTGAATACCGAAACCGACAGCATTTTTATGTGCCTTATGCTGGGTTATTTATCTGTAAAGGATTACGCACGGTGTGCCAATGCATTTACACGTTATTCAAAAAGTATAAAGGGCAAGCCGGTTTTTGGCGATAACGATGCCAGGATACACGCCTATTACTATCTGTCGCAGTGGCTTGGTTTGCAAAGCAGGCAGTATGCGGTTAAACTGAATTTGCTGCGCCATGCTGATGGTGGGAACAAAACCTCAAAATCGGTAGTTGAAATGGTGGAATACTTTAAAGTGCCCGCCTGATTTGTTACTCTGAAGCTATTTAAAATTAAATCCAAATGCAANNTTTGTATTGAACTTTGTGTTAACATGTATTTATTTTATTTAATTCTAAACAGTTCTCTGTCATTTTAAGATTAACACAGAGCTAAAGGGGAGCTAAAACCGACAGGATTTCGCGGATGTGGCTTTCATTAAATGGCTTATCGAAATAACCTTTTACACAGTTATAACTGAAAGCTTTTTTACGGTCTTCATCCTGGTTAGATGAGGTAAGAATAAAAACGTTGGTATGATTACGGCATTTATTATGCCGTTCAAACTCATCTAAAAATTCAAACCCATCCATAACGGGCATATTAATATCCAGCAAAATAACATCGGGACACTTAGCCTGGGTGGTGGTAATATCCAGTGCAGCTTTGCCATCCAAACATTCTTCAATTTCGCAATTTATACCATTGGCATTAAGTATAATGCGGTTAAGAAAGTTAAACGCCGAATCGTCATCTACAAGCAAAAGCTTCTGCAATTCCATCAGGCTAAGATATTTTTATTAAGGTCTGTTACAAACCATCCGGGCACAATCTGCCACCTTTTTTAATGCTATAGTAACGTTGAGGGAATGAAAGTGAATATAGAGAAAAACGGGTAGATGGCTTTAAGCGCTTGCGCCTGGTTTCAATACAGGTACTTTGATCCGGATTTTTTCGTTTTTAGGAGAATTACCCAAAATTTAAACGGCCGTTAAAGAGGATTAAAGGCATTATTGAATTACAGATTAAAAAAATGCGTACGGTAATGATTTACTTCGCGGCTTACGCGGTTGCTTATTACTCCGTCTTCAGTTGATTTTATTTCAACTTTATTACGGGTCAGGAGGGCAAAACCGGCTGCGAGAGTAAAATACAAACGTTTTATGCTTTCCATACGCGTGGTTTTTTGAATAACAGAAAAATCAGAATCAGATAACGGGTCATTAGCTTCAACCCGATATAAATATCATACCGCTAAGCTTATGGTTGGTGCCACAATTCAACAATCTGAACTGGACATGCACTAATTCAAATACGTTTAATGACTGTTAATAGTTTCGCAAAGAGGGTGATGTTTGTAAAAATAGTGACGGTTTTATGAATACTTTCGGCACCACATAANNATATTACAATCACGTTTATATTCAACACAAAAGCATGAAACTAAACCGCATTCTGGTTTTTATCCTGATAGCTATTCTGCCTTTACGCTCATTTTGCTGGGGAGGCGAAGGGCATAAGCTTATTGGTAACGTTGCCTGGCATTACCTCAACCAAGGGGTTAAAGATTCCCTGCAATTTTATTTGGGTAGCGTTAGCCTTGCCGATGCCGGTTTGTGGATGGATGAAATGCGCAAAAACCACGAGTATGATTACATGAAGCCGTGGCATTATATCAATATTGAAAAGGGCGAAAGCTACAAGCCTGATACCAACCAAAACGTAATAAACGAAATAAATAAACGTATCGACCATTTAAAGCACCGCAATTTATACAGCAAAGGGCAGGTAGCAGTAGATATTAAAATACTGGTGCATTTATGTGAAGACCTGCACATGCCATTACATGTTGGGTATGCCAGCGATACCGGGGGAAATGCCATACATATCAGCTTTATGGGCAAACCTACCACGTTGCACTGGGCATGGGATAACGATATTATGTTGCAGCAGCATATTACTGCCGATAGCTGCCTTGCATTGCTGGCAACTTTCCCGGAACAGAAAATACGGGAGGCGAGAAGAACCAATGTTATTGCCTGGATGAATGAATCGCGTTCGTTATTACCCAACGTTTATGATTATAAAGGAGATACAATAGACGTTGCCTATGCTGATAAAAATGCACCTATTATTAAGCTACGCCTGGCCCTTGCAGGGTTACGGCTTTCAGAACTGCTAAATGAATTGTTCGACACAAGGAAGAACTAAGTTCACTGTATAATCTTCTGTATTCCTTTGTGCTCTTTGCATCCTTTGCCCTTTTGTCTCATCCCGCCTTATGCGGGAGCGATAAAAATGTATTGAGCATTTCAAAGTAACGTAGGTACGTAAAAAACCCCGGATAGGGCTACCCAGGGTTTTTTTGGACACACACTAACAAAGGAGAGACTCTTTAATCTACATTATCATGCAGAAATGAATTATTTTTTCTGATTTCAGGGCGGCCTATTTCGTTATCGCCTACGCTGAAACGGGATACCTCGTTTGTTTTAGAGAAATTCTGCTCGGCATTTACCTCAACACCCTTACGCTTGTAAGCTGGTTCGTTTTCTAACTCGTTTACGTTTTGTTTATTACCGAAACGGTAGCTTAAACCTGCCAGAATTTTCTTTCTGTCTTCCAGTTGTTTGTTCAAATCTTCCTGTGGGAAGGTAGATACTGAATCGCTTTCGTAGCTTTTCTTGGTGTATACCACATACTCCTCTTTCTTTTCAACTTTTTCAGCAACGGGTTCAACCGGAGTTTCGTGGCTTATTTCTGTAACTTCTTCCATCAGGTTAACTTCGGGTAGTTTCTGCTCTTCGCGCGAAATTTCAAATTCAATTACGTTTTCAGAAACAGTTTCTTCATTGGTTTGGCCGAATAACGTAAAACTATCTTCGTCTTCCAATTGAAGATTTACTACTTGTTTTTCCTCAACCAGGGTTTCCGGAAGTTCGTATTTAACAACGGTTTGTTCTTTTTCTTCAACAACCGGGGTTGCTGTTTCCTTTTCAACAGGTGCATCGTTTTCGTTCAGCTCATATACCTTAACTACTTTTTGCTCCGTATAAGCAGGTTTTCTGCCTGATTCAAAGCCTGTAGCTATTATGGTAACTGAAAGTTTTTCACCAATTGAAGGATCGTCACACGCACCCAGTATTATATCTGTACTGCCTGCTGCTTCCTGCACGTATTCCATGATTTCGCCTATTTCGTCCATCGTAACCTGGCCGGCGCCGGTGGTAATATTAACCAGTACTTTCTTAGCGCCGCGAATGTCGCTGTCATTCAGTAGCGGAGAGTTAATCGCACCTTGCACGGCACGTATTGCACGGTCCGGGCCTTCAGCAGTAGCACAGCCCATGATAGCAGAACCACCATTTTTCATTACAGTCTGCACATCCGCGAAGTCCACGTTTATTTCGCCCGGAACGGTTATAATTTCAGATATGGACTTGGCAGCAGTAGCTAAAATGTTGTTGGCATGGTTAAATGCTTCGCGACGGGTAAGGTTGCCATACATTTCGCGTATTTTATCATTATTGATGATGAGCAGTGTATCAACCGACTCTTTCAACCTTTCAATACCTTCCATAGCCTGGGTATATCTTGCCTTACCTTCAAACCAGAACGGTGTAGTTACAATACCAACTGTTAGTACGCCCATTTCGCGTGCTATGCGTGCTACTACAGGGGCAGCGCCAGTTCCGGTTCCACCGCCCATACCGGCAGTGATAAATACCATTTTGGTATTTTTAGAAAGAAGGCCTTTCAGTTCTTCAATTGATTCCTCGGCAGCGTTTTTTCCAACTTCGGGTTTTGCGCCAGCGCCAAGGCCTTGTGTTAAAGCAGGCCCTAACTGTATTTTGTTGGGTATGCGGCTTATATCCAAAGCCTGTGAATCGGTATTACACACCACAAAGTTTACCCCGATAATGCCCTGGTCAAACATATGGTTAACGGCGTTACTTCCGCCCCCACCTACACCGAACACTTTGATAATGGATGACTGATCTTTCGGAAGATCAAATTGAAATAATGGTTCCATATGCTTTGCTTTTAAGTTTTATTTATTGCTGAATACTAATCCTTTTATTATACCTGTTTAATTGAAATCTCCATTTATATTATCCACCTCAAACCAATTCTTCACTGAAGAGAAAACCTGTTGAAGCAGGTTGCCCTTTTTGTTTTTAGGCGCTTCTTCTTTTTCAAAGTCTTCTATTACCTCTTCTTCATAAACCGTCCTTGTTTCAGTTTCAATCTGCGGTGCTGTTCCTTCCACAACCACTTCGTCCTGCTGAACGGAGAATAGTTTTCTCTTTTCAGTTTCGGTCATTTCTTCAACTTGTTCGTATCCCTTTAACAAAAGACCGATACCTGTTGCATACATCGGGTTCTTAAGGTCGTCTTTATTGTTTTTAGCCAGGTACGAAGAAGGATATCCGATACGGGTTGATAAGCCGGTTGTATATTCAACCAGTTGCTTTAAGTGCTTTAACTGCGAGCCGCCGCCGGTAACCACAACACCTGCATTTAAAGAATTGGCGTAACCTGAACTCTTAATTTCAAAATATACCTGGGCGAAAATTTCTTCCATACGGGCATTGATAACGTGGGCCAGGGTGCGCATTGAAATTTCTTTGCGGTCACGGCCGGCGATACCGGGTATGGAGATGATTTCATTTTCATGAGTCTCAGCAGGCAATGCACTGCCGAAGGCAACTTTCAGTTTTTCAGCCTGTGGGCGCAGCAGTTTGCAGCCCTCCATAATATCTTCAGTAATTATATTTCCAGCAAAAGGAATAACTGCAGTGTGGCGGATGATGCCATCTTTGAAAATTGCTACGTCGGTTGTTCCGCCGCCTATATCTACCAGCACTACGCCGGCTTCCATTTCATCAGCATGCAAAACTGCTGCTGAGGATGCAAGGGGCTCCAATATTAAGCCCATCATTTGAAGGCCTGAGCGTTCAACGCACTTTTTAATGTTTTGTGCAGCCGCTACTTTACCGGTTATGATGTGGAAGTTGGCTTCGAGCCTGCTTCCGCACATGCCAATGGGGTCTTTAATGCCGTGCATATTGTCAACCGTAAATTCCTGCGGCAATACGTGTATAATTCTTTCTCCCGGGTCGAGTGCAAGGCGGTGCATATCTTCCACCATATCCTTAATGTGCTGGCGGGTTATTTCTTCTTCTGCGTTGGGCAAAGTGTAAATACCCCTGTTTTGCTTGCTGGCAATGTGCTGGCCCGCAATACCTACGTAAACCACGTTTATTTTATGACCTGATTGCTTTTCAGCCTCCGCTACCGCTTCCAGAATGGCATCAGTGGTTTGTTTAATATTTGTAACCTCTCCGCGGGTAACGCCGAACGACGGTGTTTTGCCCACGCCTAATATCTGCAGTTTACCGTGCTGGTCGCGTTGCGAAACGATTGCAGCAATTTTGGTTGTACCAATATCAAGGCCAACAATTACCGGGTTCTCCTTTTTGTGTGCGCCTGTCATAGAAAAAAATTTATTGTTTGTTAGTTGTGTCTCTCTTCTCGCAAACCACCTGGTCTTTATAACGCAAATCGATGGTTTTATATTTATCCCAGCCCACTTTTCTTAATCCTTCATTGTAGAAAATCTTCAAGCGGTCAAATTTCTCAGCCATATTTTCATCTACTTCGCCGAACCGGATAGTTTGCCCGCCAATTTTGGGTATCACCTCCATTTCGCCATTCTCCAGCACATACACCTGGTCGACAAGGGCGTTGAGAAAATCATCTTTTCTAACAAACAGAATTAACTTGTAAAGAGCGGCCTGTACTGCACTGTCCCGTTTTGTGTCCTTATGCAATGCAACATTACCCAGTGCGATGGCAACGTGTGAGGTAAAATTATCACTCAATGGTATCCGTTCGTTCTTTTCACTTATATAATAGCTAACACCGTCATTGTTGATTACCCGCAGAATTGGCCTCTTTTGTACAATATCCACAACAACATCCTGCTGCTGGTCAACAAAAATTTCAGCGTCGGCCACAAAAGGGTTCTTCCTCACGGCTTTCTCTAAGGTCCTGAAATCAATGCCAGTCAATGGTTTGCCGGTTATGCTGCCGCTGCACATATAATCTATTTTATCTTTAATTTCTGCCTCGTTTAAAAAAGCCAGTCCCGAATCATAATCAATTTTTACCTGTATATTCCTGCATACAAGTTGATTTTGCCTTTTAATTGCTGAGGTGAGGACGATAACAAAAAGCGCTGCCGCCGATAGCACCGAGGCTACCAGTAACAACTTCTTCATTATTTTCCAAAACTTTTGCATCGTGCTTAGTTTGACAGTATTTCCTTTATTCCTGAAACGTATTTATCAATATCGCCGGCACCAATTGTTACCAATACTTCAATATCCTTTTTGCTTTTGATGGTATCCAGTAGTTGTTCCTTTTTTATCAGTAACTTTTCATTACTTGTAAGTTGGTCGTAAATCAGCTCTGATGTGACTCCTTCCATTGGTAACTCGCGCGCAGGGTATATATCCAGCAGTATCACTTCATCAGCCAAACTGAGCGATTTTGCAAAGCCTTCGGCTAAATCCTTTGTTCTTGAAAACAGGTGAGGTTGAAAAATGGCGGTTATCTTTTGCTTTGGATAAATCTCCCGTACTGATTCAAGAAAAACCCTGATCTCTTCTGGATGATGAGCATAATCGTCAATGAAAACAACTTTGCCGTTATCGAGTATTTTTTCAAAACGCCTTCTTATACCCTTGAAGGATGTAATTGCTTTGCGGATATTTTCTTCGGTTATTTTCAGCTCCAGTGCAATGGTAATTGCAGCAATAGCGTTTTCGATATTATGGAAGCCGCCAATGTTCAATCTGAAGCCCTTCAACTCTGTACCGTAATAACTAACATTAAACAAGTAACCACCGTCAACCACCCAATACTTGCTGCAATAAACATCAGCATCTGTATCATGAAGTGAATAGAACGCCTTATCCAATACTGGTAGGCGGTCATTTATAGTTTGGCCGTTCTTGATAACCAAAAAGCCTTCTTCCGATATCTTATTGGCAAATTCCAGAAACGCTTCGTCAATAGCCTCTTTACTTCCGTATATATCCAGGTGGTCGGTATCAACAGCGGTGATTACTGCCATATCCGGACTCAACCTGTGGAAAGACCGGTCAAACTCGTCGGCTTCAATAACTACCACATCACCCTGGCCCAATAAAAAGTTAGAGTTATAATTTACCGCAATGCCACCCAAAAACGCGGAACACCCAAAACCAGATTCGGTGAGGATATGAGCAATCATAGAGCTAACCGTTGTTTTGCCATGAGAGCCTGCAACAGCAATGGTAAATTTATCTGCTGAAATAATGCCTAAAACTTCCGACCTCTTTCTTAACTCGTATCCGTTGTCCTTATAAAAATTAAATCCTTTGTGGTCTCTCGGAATTGCCGGGGTGTACACCACCAAATCCAGTTCCTTCGGCATTTTTTCTACATCATCTTCAAACATTACATGGATGCCTTCGCTTTCCAGTTCTTCAGTCAGATGAGTTGGTGTTTTATCATACCCGCTTACTTCCGCTCCCTGCGATTTAAAATAGCGGGCCAGCGCGCTCATGCCAATGCCGCCAATGCCCAGAAAAAATAACCGTTTGATACTTTTCAAATCGCTTGTCATATACTCCTGATTAGCTTTTACTCACTTTTAAGATTTCATCCACAATCCTGTCAGCTGCGTTGGGTATACCCATTTGGCTGATGGCTGCACTTAGTTGTTTCTGTTGCGCATCGTTTTTCAATAAATCAAAGGCTGCACCTATTAAGCTCAATTTTGCCTCGCTGTCTTTTATCATGATGGCGGCCCCTTTATTTACCAGGGCCATCGCGTTATATGTTTGATGGTCTTCAGTAACATTTGGTGAGGGGACGAGTATTACGGGCTTGCCTAACAATTGTAATTCAGAAATTGATAATGCTCCGGCGCGTGATATAATTACATCGGCGCAGGCATAGGCATAATCCATTCTGTCGATAAACTGCAATGCCTTTATTTGGTTAATGCCTTCTGCTACTTTACTGCAATGCTCAAAATATGCTTTGCCTGTTTGCCAAAGTATTTGAATGTCGCCATCTTTAATTTTGTTAATAGCTGCCTCTACGCTGACATTCAAAGTTCCTGCGCCTAAACTGCCACCAACAATAAGCACGGTTTTGCGCAATGGATTTAATCCAAAATATTTAAACGCTTCCTCGGTTAATTCACTACCGCCGTTTTTCATGTCAACAATTGATGCACGAACTGGATTACCAGTCAATACGATTTTCTCTTTTGGAAAAACTTTTTCCATACCTTGGTAAGCGGTGCAAATAACGCTGGCGCTTTTTGCCAGCAACTTGTTAGTAACGCCAGCAAAAGAGTTCTGCTCTTGTATAACAGTTGGCACTCCCGCAAAACCTGCCACACGCAGCAAAGGCCCGCTGGCGTAACCGCCAACACCTATTGCCACATTCGGCTTAAAACTTCTTACTATGTTATTTGCGCTTAACAAGCTGCCTATCAGTTTAAATGGTAACGTTAAATTTTTTACTATTGAACCTCTTTGAAAACCTGCAATATTCAATCCCTTTATTTCGTAACCGGCCTGCGGTACTTTTTCCATTTCCATTCTTCCCTTTGCCCCTACAAACAAAATCTTTGTACCAGGCCTTCTTTTTACAAGTGCGTTGGCTATGGCTATGGCCGGAAAAATATGCCCTCCGGTTCCGCCTCCACTTATAATTACACGCAACTCACTCATATCATTTTGTTATGCCAGCGCTACTTCTTCTTCCTGCTCAACATTTCTGCTTACACTTAAAATAATTCCGAATGCTATGGACGTAAATATTACTGAACTGCCGCCCATACTAACCAGTGGTAGTGTAACCCCGGTTACCGGTACCAAATTCACTGCTACTGCCATATTTATCATAGCCTGAATAACCAATGCAGTGCCCAAACCAACTGCCAGCAAAGCGCCAAAAGCTTTGGGCGCCGCTTTTACTATACGAATGCAGCGATATAAAAAGAATAAGTAGAGGCACACCATAAATGCACCGCCTACCAATCCGTACTCCTCAATAATAATGGCGTAAATAAAATCTGAATATGGGTGAGGCAGAAAGTTCTTTTGGTCGCTTCCGCCGGGATTTAGTTTGAAGATGCCGCCTTTGGCAATAGCAATTTTTGCCTGCTCGGTTTGATACTCTTCGGTGTGGTGGCCTTTCTTTCCGCCGACTTCCTGAGAGAAATCTGCTATTCGATGTTTCCAGGTTTGAGCGCGTGGAACGTGGCTCATTGCGCTATCCGGTAAAACAAAAAGGAGCATTACGAAGAAGGAGAAAGCTACAATGGCAACGCCAATCAGCATCATAATGTGCTTCATGGCTATCCGGCCCAAAAACATAATATACACCGAGGTAAAAAACAAAATCATTGCTGTTGAAAGATTCTCGGGGGCTATAAGTAATGCAGTTAAAACAATGGGCAATAGAATTGGTAAAAACGCCTCTTTAAAATCAGTAATCTGGTCTTGTTTTATGGATAGCTGGCGCGCTAAAAACATAATGAGCGCAAGCTTGGCCAAATCGGAAGTTTGAAAGGTTAAACCCACTACAGGCAGCGTTATCCACCGGCTTGCATCGTTTAAACGCGAGCCGGATATCATAGTATATATCAATAACGGAATGCTTAAAACCCACAACAGTTGAGCTATCCGGGAGTAATACTTGTAATCAATTAAATGTGTAACAAACATCAATAGTAAACCGGCGCAAGCCATGGCTATTTGCTTCATCAGGTATCTTTCGTTACCCACCTGCATTTTATAAGCCAATGTGCCTGTGCTGCTGTAAACGGCCAACATCGAAACCAAGAACAGCAGCACTACCACCAACCATATCATCCGGTCGCCTTGCAGATATTCGGACATAAACCCGCCAACCCTTCCCTCAGGAAAAGTACCGGTTTGGCTTTTTTTATGTCCTATTGCACTCATGGCTTTTATTTTAATTCAAATCCCGGGAACGCTGATTTTTTATGATGATTATGATTAATGGGATTGTAATTTTTTATTCATTATAACTGGATTACGGCATCTTTAAACTTACGGCCCCTGTCTTCGTAGTTTTCAAATAAATCAAACGATGCACAAGCAGGCGATAACAACACTGTGTCGCCGGGGTTACCGAGGCTGTAGGCCATTTTAACGGCATCAAACATGTTGGTGCAATTAACCAGTATATCCACTTTTCTGCCAAAAGCAGAGTGTAACTTGGTATTATCAGTGCCCAGGCAAATCATGCCTTTTACCTTCTTTTTTACCAGCGGCTCAAGCACGGTATAGTCGTTGCCTTTGTCGATACCACCGGCAATCCAGATAACTGGTTTGCTCATTGATTCGAGCGCATACCAGGTACTGTTTACGTTGGTGGCCTTTGAGTCGTTGATAAACTCGATGCCCCTTACTTTGGCTACGGTTTCCAAACGATGCTCCAGCGACTTAAAGTCGGCCAGACTTTCTTTTATGACATCTTTGCGAAGTCCGTAAATGTTAGCTACTATCCCAGCTGCTAACGAATTGAAGACGTTGTGGCGTCCCCGTAAGCCTAATTCCTGAATTGACATGGTGAATTGGTTTTGTTTATAATTAATAATGATGTTTTCGTCTTTTGTATATCCGCCTTCGGCAAATTCCGTTTCGTAACTGAATGGAATTTTTTGTGCCTTTAATGGATACTTATTTATGTTTTGCATAGTGATTTCGTCATCTGCGCAATAGATAAAGTAATCTTCTGCCGTTTGATACTTACCGATGTTGAACTTTGAGGTGACATAATTCTGCAACTCGTAGTTATACCGGTCCAGGTGGTCGGGCGTGATATTGGTTAACACTGCCACATGAGGTTTAAATGTTTCAATATCATCTAACTGAAAACTTGAAATCTCTAACACGTAGTGATCATAATTTTCAGTGGCCACCTGCAGCGCAAAGCTTTTTCCAATGTTACCACCCAGCCCAACATTAAATCCGCCTTTTTTCAGCAGATCATATACCAGCGAGGTAACGGTTGTTTTACCGTTTGCGCCGGTTATACCCACAATCTGCGCGGTGGTATACCATGCTCCGAATTCTATTTCACTTACTACCTTTATTCCTTTCGCCCTTATCTTCTTTACTATTTCCGCTTTATCCGGTATTCCGGGGCTTTTCATTACTACATCGGCATTTAAAATCTTCTCTTCGGTATGTTGCCCAAACTCGTATACCACTTCATATTGGTCGAGCATGGTTAAATACTTCGGTGCTATTTTTGATTTGTCGCTTACGAACACGTCATACCCCTGCTTTAGCCCAAGCACAGCTGCGCCAACCCCACTTTCGCCTGCACCCAATATGACTAATCGCTTCTTCATTTCTATGTTATCTTACCTTGAGGGTAACAATTGTTAGTACTGCTAATAAAATCCCTACTATCCAAAACCTGCTTACTATTTTACTTTCATGCATGCCCAATTTCTGGTAATGATGATGCAGCGGGCTCATCAGGAATATCCTTCTGCCTTCGCCATACTTCTTCCTGGTGTACTTGAAATAGCTTACCTGCATAATCACAGATAAATTCTCTATCAGGAATATGCCGCACATAACAGGTATCAGTAACTCTTTCCGGATGCATATTGCCACGGTGGCGATAATGCCGCCTAAGGCAAGCGAACCGGTGTCACCCATAAAGACCTCTGCCGGGTAAGCATTATACCACAGGAAACCAACGCAGGCACCCACGAACGCGGCGCAGAAAATAACCAGCTCGCCGGCGTTGGGTATGTACATAATATCGAGGTAATTGGCGAATATGACGTTACCTGAAACATAAGCCAGCACCAGTAGCGTTGCCCCAATTATGGCTGACGAACCTGTAGCCAGTCCGTCAATTCCATCGGTGAGATTGGCCCCATTACTTACGGCTGTGATAATGAATGTTACTATCAGTATAAAAGTGATCCAGGAATAATTACAAAGGTTTTTGTTGAACCAGCAGAGAATGATTGAGTAATCTATTTCATGACTTTTTACAAATGGAATTGTAGTAGTTGGTGCCTTATCGGTTAACATGTAGTGCACCTTCAAATTATCATCGGTCACTTTTGTAATCCTTTCTGAACTGTATTTATATACTTCACCCTGCTGAACTTCTTCCTTTGTAATTACGTTTTTATTGAAAAACAGCGTAGTGCCTACGATGATACCGAGACCCACCTGGCCTATTACTTTGAAAGCACTTTGTAAACCTTTTTTATCCTTTTTAAATACTTTGATATAGTCATCAGCAAAGCCGATTAATCCTAACCAAACGGTGGTAACCAGCATCAGGATTACGTAAACATTATCAATACGGGCAAACAGGAGAGTAGGAATAAGAATTGCCCCCAGGATGATTAAACCACCCATAGTAGGGGTTCCTTTCTTTTGGTTTTCGCCCTGTAAGCCGAGTTCACGAATGGTTTCGCCGATTTGTTTGCGACGAAGTAAGGCGATGATATTTTTACCGTAAATCATTGAAATTACCAATGAAATGAGGATGGCCGCTGCTGCACGGAAAGAGATGTACTGAAACAGACCCGCGCCGGGGACGTTATAGTGCTCTTTCAAAAATTTAAATAAGTAATACAGCATTTTTTTTAATTTTCTTCTTTTTTACTTCTACTGCCTTTTCTGGTTAAAACCCCGAAAGGGTGAGGGAAACCCTTTCGGGGTGCCTACCTTTTTTATTTTTCTAATTCAACAAACATTTCGCGCAATATTGCTTTATCATCGAAGGGGTATTTTACGCCCTTTATTTCCTGGTATTTTTCGTGGCCCTTACCAGCCAGTAAAATGATATCTCCTTTATCGGCCATCATGCAGGCGGTTCTTATAGCCTCTTTTCTGTCGGTTATGGTTAATACTTTTCTTTTATCGGTAACCGGCACACCGGCATTCATTTGTTTCAATATTTCTTCAGGGTCTTCGCTGCGCGGATTATCGGAAGTCAATACCACTTTGTTTGAAAACTTGGTGGCTATTTCTGCCATTACAGGCCTCTTGGTGTTGTCTCTGTCACCACCACAACCTACCACGGTAAAAAGGTTTTCATTACCACTGCGGATGGCCTGAATGGTTTGCAGCACATTCTTTAAAGCATCAGGCGTATGGGCATAATCTACTATGCCGATAATTTTCTTTCCAGGAGAAATCACCTGGTCAAATCTTCCTTCGGGTGGGGTTAGTGATGAAAGAATGGTCAGCGTTTCTTCTTTTTCAAAGCCTAAAAGAATGCAACTTGCATAAACTGCGGTTAAGTTGTAAGCATTAAACTCACCTATTAAGCGGGTGTGCATTTCCTTGCCGTCCAGTTCAAGCATTAAGCCTATAATGCTGTTGTCTATAATCTTAGCTTTAAACTCTGACGGGTTTTTAAGTGAGTAGGAATGCTTGCTTGCCTTCGTGTTCTGTAACATGACGTTTCCGTTTCTGTCGTCCGTGTTAACCAGGGCAAAAGCACCGGCTGGTAATTCGTCAAAAAACCTCTTCTTGGCTTTCAGGTAGTTTTCGAAAGTTTTATGATAGTCGAGATGATCATGGGTAAGGTTCGTGAAAACTGCACCAGTGAATTTCAAACCTTCAATACGATGCTGATCAACGGCATGTGAGCTTACTTCCATGAAGCAGTATTCGCAACCGGCATCTGCCATTTGTTTCATCAACCGGTTAAGGCTTATGGGGTCTGGCGTAGTATGGGTTGAAGGAATAATCTCCTCGTTAATTTGATTTTGAACGGTTGAAAGCAGACCCGCATTTTTGCCCATTTTTCTCAGCAAACGGAAAAGCAAAGTAACTACCGATGTTTTGCCGTTAGTGCCTGTTACACCAACCACCTTCATTTGGGCAGAAGGGTTGCCAAAAAAATTGGTGGCCATGATACCAACCGCTCTGCCAGCATGTTGCACTTTCACATAAGTAACGCCATCTTTAATGATGGCAGGTAGTTCTTCGCAAATAATGGCAATGGCACCTTTTTCAATGCATTGGTCGATAAATGCATGGCCATCTAATGCTGTTCCTTTAACTGCAATAAAGCAATCGCCTGCGCTTACTTTGCGCGAGTCGAGTTGCAATTGTTTTACTTCAACATCAGTTGAGCCGACAACCTGTTTCAGCGAAACACCATATAATATGTCCTTCAATATTGCCACGGTCTGGGTGTGGTGGTTTTTTTGTTTTTTAATTCAATTCCTCAATCCTTCTGCAATTCCCAGGGCAGGCGCGAGGCCTGCCCCTACATTTTTATCATGTCAATTCAATTACTATCGGTGTTCCTTTATTCAATTTATCTCCGGGGGGTACTGATTGGTGCTTAACCATTCCTCTGCCAACTACATTCACTTTCATTCCCATTGATTCCAACATATAGAGTGCGTCTTTCAAACTCATGCCGGTTACATCGGGTACTGTGCTATTGTCAACTTCGCGGCCAACCAGGCTAATGCTCTTGCCGTTGCCAGTTGTATTTGCCCATTCGCTGTTTACATCATTCACATTTAAACCAAAGAATTTGTAAATGCCTTTCAGGTCTTTTGCGTCGGCACATGGGGCCAGCGGAATATTGTTTTCGGCTAACAACTGTTTGTTAATGGCCGGGTGCATGTTGAGTGTAAGCGAGTAAACCTTATCTGCCACTTCTTTAAAAATGGAACCGGCTACGACATTTCCGTAATATCCATTCACGCTTGGCGAATTGATAACTACAATCATGGAATACTGTGGGTCTTCAGCGGGGAAATAACCACAGAAAGAGGCCTGGTAAATTCTATTCTTATAACCATGGCTTCCTTGTGCAATAACAGCGGTACCGGTTTTCCCTGCCACATGCAGATAGTCGGTTTTAAGGTTTTTGGCGGTGCCATTTTCAACCACGCCCACTAAAATTTCCTGCAGCTGCTTAATAGTTTGGGGGCTGCACATCCTCTCATTCAAAACGGTGGTTGTTGTTGAGTCAACGGTTTTATTATACTCTTTTACCTTATCAACTATATATGGTTTTACCATTCTGCCGCCATTGGCAATGGCGTTGTAAAACATCAGCGTGTGCAAAGGCGTAACTTGTATTTCGTAACCATGGGCGATATAGGCAACCGATACGCCGCTCCACTTTTTAGGTTCTGCCAAAACAGGTGCACCTGCGCCCGGCAACTCAATATCAATCGGCTTGGTAAAGCCGAAGGTTTGCAGGTTTTTATAGAATTTCTCTGGGGCAGATGCGTAGTGCTGGAAGGCAAGCTTTGCCATGGCTACGTTAGAAGAAACCTCAACTGCACGTTTAATTGTTAACTGTGGAGTTTCAGGCGTTTCGTGGTCTCTTACAGTTAGGTTATAGAATTTGGCCACGCCGTCGCCAACATCAATTAATGAGTTATTGTTTCCCAAACCATCTTCCATTACCGAGGCGACGGTAGCAAGTTTGAAGGTTGAGCCCGGTTCGGTTGCTTCGCCCACCGCGTAATTGAAAGTTTCGGCGTATGTAGAGTCTTTGGTAAGGCCCAGGTTAGCGATGGCTTTTATTTTGCCGGTTTTTACTTCCATTAAAACTACGCAGCCGTGTTCGGCACCGTGGTATTGGAGGGCGCGGAGCAATGCATCTTCAGCTACGTCCTGTAAATCAACATCAATGGTGGTGTAAACATCACGACCAGGTTGAGGGGCGATTTCTTCTTTTGAATCAATAGGAATGGTTACCCCGCCTGCAATTTTCTGCACCATCTGCTGCCCTTGTGTGCCACGTAACTGATCATCATACTGCCCTTCAAGGCCAACGCGCTTTCCGTCTGTATTGGTAAAACCGATAGTGCGTTGTGCGAGGCCATCAAAAGGCATTAAGCGTTTATCGTTTTGTATAGCTACCATACCAATGCGGTAGTGGCCCTCGCGGAAAAGTGGCCAGTGTTTCATGGCTAACATCTGTTCGAGGTTTACGCCTCTTTTCAGAAGATAGTAACGGGTCTGGTTATTTTCTTCGCGGACCAGTTCGTTTCGGTATTGATGCACTGATTTATCGTGAAACATATTTGCCAGCAACAAGGCCAGCGAATCAACCCCTACATTAAATTGCTCTGGCAATACATTATCGGCGTAAGGTTTGGTTGCTTTGAAATCAATGCGGATGTCGAAAGTGGGCAGGGTGGTTGCCAGCAAACGGCCATCGGCAGAGTAGATGTTACCTCTTTCTGCCAGAATCTTTTTAGGGAAAATGGTAAGACTATCGGCCAGGCTGCGATAGTATGGGCCCTGCACAGTCTGAATGTAAAATGCACGGCTGATAATTGCCATGCCCAACAAACAGATGAACAGAAAACCTAAGTTAGCCCGTAAGAGGATTTCCTTCTTTTTATTGCTTGCCATAGTGCTTAACTACTACTTTGCCAAAACCATTTATTGTTGTGGTTAAGGCATAAAATTTACATGATGCCTGAATCAAGTGGTGGATCATCCGCTGCGCAGGGCGCATTATAACCGGATGATAAGGAACCACCTTTTTAAGCATTACTTTAATCTTTTTTTACTTCTATTTTAAAGGGTGGAATCCGCAATTCGCGAACCCCCAGTGTATCTACCATCTGCGCTACCCGGCTCTGCTTACTTCTAAGCATCAGGCCCGATGCGGTTGTCATATATTGCCAGCGTAAAAGCTTTACTTCCTTTTCAGTTTTTGTTATGCGCCTTGCATAGTTTTCGGCCACGTGATTGCTGGCTATGTGCAACGCCGCCAACATTACCAGGAACAAAACAAAAGGCAGGTTGAAAAGCACCTTCTTCAAACCGGTTTCGCTTAACGAATCAAGTTTGCCCAATATGGAGGCAAGGCCACGTTGCTTAGGCGCAACCCCTCCCGTCCCCGAAGGGGAGGCTAAGACCGGTTCTTCCGTTTGCATTTCGGTTTCTAATCCCTCTGACATTTTGTTGCTTTTAATACAATCCTCACCTCTCTGTCCTTCGGACATCTCCCCTCTCCGAGGGAGAGGAGAGACTTACTTACTTATTTTATTTTGTCTTTACGTTTAACTTCTAAATCTTTTCGGCAATTCTCAGTTTGGCGCTGCGCGATCTTGAGTTTTGCTTTAGTTCCTGTTCACTTGCCGTTATTGGCTTTTTATTGTTTGCTTTTAAGCTTAGTTTTATGTTGCCGAAAAAATCCTTTGCCGGTTCGTCTTCAAAATTTCCGTGTTTGATATAGTTTTTCACTAACCGGTCTTCAAGCGAGTGAAACGTAAGCACCACCAGCCTTCCTCCTTCATTCAATACCTCTGTGCTTTGCAACAAAAACTCTTTCAGGGCGCCTAACTCATCGTTCACTTCAATCCTTATCGCCTGAAAAACCTGGGCTAAGTATTTATGCGTTTCACCCATTCTGTGCTGCTCCGCTACAACTTTCAAATCAGCTATCGTTTCAAATGGCTGGTTTGCCCTCAAATCAACAATGGCCCTTGCCAGTGTTTTCGAGTTGCGCACCTCGCCGTATTCGCCAAACATTTTCTGCAGGGCCTCGGCACTGTAGGTGTTCAGCACAGTGGCCGCTGTTTTTTCGGCAAACCGGTTCATCCGCATATCCAGCGGGCCATCGAAACGGTAACTAAAACCGCGCTCTGCCGTGTCGAACTGCCAGGATGAAACCCCCAGGTCGGCCAGTATACCGTCAACTCCCAATGCATTGTGCATGCGCAGGAATCTTTTCATAGCCCTGAAGTTGGCGTGTATCAGTGTAAAGCGTTTGTCATCCGGTGCGTTTTTCAAAGCATCCTCGTCCTGGTCGAAGGCAAATAACTTCCCCTTCTTTCCAAGCTTTTCGAGTATGGCTGCCGAATGGCCTCCTCCTCCAAAAGTGACATCTACATAAACACCTTCCGGTTTTATGGCTAAGCCTTCAATACATTCATGTAAAAGAACGGACGTGTGATACCCTTCTGGTGTCACCCTGAGCGAAGCCGAAGGGTCATTTTTCTTCATTCAGCGTATCGAGATATGCAGCAGCTTCATCTGCAAGCCCCTGAATGTTAGAAATATTGCCTTGCGTATACTGCTCGTATTTGTTTGCTTCCCAAACCTGGATACGGTCAAATTTTCCCTTCATTACAATATCCTTACCGGCGCCTAAATATTTTTTAAGGCTGGTGCTTACCAAAAACCTGTCGGCGCTGTCCATTTCAACTTCAGTAAGGCCAACTGTTATGGCGTTAATGAATTTTTGGTGGCTGGTGTTAAAAGGGTTCAGCTTTTGTAGCGTGGCCTCTTGTTTTTCCCAGGTTTTCATGGGGTAAACCACCAGGCAGTCCTCAATGTCCTTGGCAATCATGAATTTGTTAGCGTCCTCAGCGGCAAATTGTTTGCGCAGGGCAGAGGGCATTTTAATGCGCCCTTTGTCGTCCATTGTGCAGTCGTATTGTCCTCTGAAAGCCATAATCTTTTAATCACCATTTATTGTTACAAAAGTAAACTCATTTCCCACTTACTACCACAGTTTACCACTAAAGTATACAAAATATTTTTCAACAAGCAAGTTTTTGGATAAAATGTAGCATTTACGGGCATTTTAGCAGTGGGAAAAAGTGGTAATTAATATTCAATAAACGTGCTGAGTGGATAAGATGTTGCGTTATCAACAGGTTATGCACGGTTAATTAACAGATTTGGGAAGGGGTGTTAACTGCGGAATGTGTTCAGGTGCGCAGGTGTTCATGTGTTCAGGTGGGCGAGGTGGGGTTTTGTAGGAAACATGTGGAATCGGGTGGGAGAAATGCGGAACAGCCAGCCTCACCCGACCGGCACTTCGTGCGGTCACCCGCTCCACCGCAAGCGGTAGAGAGAGAATCGGGGGTTTTGGAAAAGTTTTCGGGTTTTGTTAAATTACATTTACTGATTGGGCAACTAAAAGCCTTGAAGACAGCATATACCCATGAAAGGACAAAAGCGATTGACTGAAATAGATGAGTTACTGGATGACCTGGATGAAGATTTAGATGCAGGTGTTATCAGTGAGGAGGAATACGACAGTGAGTTTACACCGCTGCGTAAGGAAAGAGCAACGATACTTTACAATGATGCCAAAAAAGAGCTGGCTGAAATTGAAAAGGAAATAAAACAAATTGAGCGCGACCTGGAAACGGTTACCAACGATGGTTTGGTTATTATGGCCAAACATGGGGTAAAGAAATCGGAAAAGCTGGTTGAGAGTATTATTAAAATACTTAAAATGGCGGTTAAGCGGTTTAAGAAGGGGCGGACGGATTATTTAAGGGTGATGAAGGATGAGAGTAAGTATTTGTGAGGAGACAGATGCGAATTAAGAGGAGATTAATACAGTAGCCGGAGGCTACAAAACATAGTCGAGCGAAGCGAGACGCATTCGCTCAAAACACGCTACGCCGAAATGAGCGAAGCGGGATTTCAAAGTAAGTTACGCTGAAATTGGAGTTCTCACATGGAAATATCTTATACCTTTACATTATGAAAGAAGAAGTAAAGGAAGCAAAGCGGTATTTGCTGAATGCAAAGGAAATTTTGCGCGATAAGGCCGGTAAAAAGGATAGGTTTTACGCCGATAAAAAATATGTGCGCATGGCGGGTAATACAGCTTACAATGGTGTACTGGAAGCCCTTGACGCAATCGTTCCGGCACCACAAAAGGGTAAGCGGAAAAGCATGGGGCATTACAAGGACTACCTCGCCAAAAAGGATAAAAAAATACTGGCGTTGCTTAATGATGCCTACAATACCCTTCACCTCGCTATGGGATATGATGGTAATTTAAATGCTTTAGTAGTAAAAGGGGGATTGGACACAGCCGAAGAAATAATCAGTTATGTTGCGAATAAAGCTGCGTAGTAATATTGAGCTGGCTGAAATTGAAAAGGAAATAAAATAAATTGAGCGCGACCTGGAAATTGTTACGAATGATGGTTTAATCATTATGGCCAAGCATGGATTAAAGAAATCTGAAAAACTGGTTGAAGGCATTATCAGAAGCCTGAAATCCGCCATTAAACGATATAAGAAAGATAGAACCGATTGTTTAAGGGTGATGAAGGATGAGAGTAGGTATTTGTGAGGATGGCGGTTTAAGAGAAAATTAATACAGCAGCTGCAGGCTACAAAACATAAGCGAGACGCATTAGCTCAAAACATACTACGCCGAAATAGGAAAACTGCTTGTAAGGAATCCTCATATATTTGCATAAAAAATCATTATGGCAGAATCATTTCACGGCATTGCCGTATACGAAGTTAAATCCGATGGATGCCTTAATGGGACATGGACAGACGATCATGTTGACACCAAAAAAGAAATTTACAATGATATTGCAAAAAAGAGAGGCGGCAACGAGCAAGATTGTATTGAAGGAACATACGATTGTGCATGGATAGAGCATTCCGGCAACATCGAAAAAGGCGTTTTAGTAATTAAAAAAGCTGGTAGTATATATGATTTTTTCTGGCAGGTCACTGATAATAGTGTAATTTATAAGGGAATTGGAATCAAAACAGGCAATATCATTTCGGTTACATATTGGTAGTAATTTTAGATAAGGTAGAACCAATGACTACTAAATAGCAGTTTTATAGCTATATAAAGAGCATGCGACTAGGAAACCGCAAATTTCATTTTTTAGCTCCAAGTCATGCTACGCTACGAATCTTAAACAAAGTTAGCGAGACGCTCACATCAAGCTACGACGAAGTGGAAATTTTCGTTGACAGGATAATTTATTCACTCAAGATTGATCTGTAATGTAGATAATAGGATTTATCAGTATCCCAATACTCGTTATCAAATTGCAGATGTTGGTTTGATGTTTTTATTATTACCGTATCTGATTTATGGATTGAAAGGAATTCTTCCTCACTAACGGTGAATCTTATTACTTGTGAATCAGAAGGCCGTAGTACATAGATATAAAAAAAAGGGTCTTCAGTGATAACTATATAATTAGAGATATCGCCATTATCCAAATCACCTTTTCTAATACCGCCTGAATGACCAGTAGTTTCCACCACTATTCCAAGCTGGCTAATACTAGTATCTTTTAGGTCTTTATAAAACTCTTTGTTGCTTTTAGTTCCATGATTAAATGCTGAATATTGAGAGTAGGACGATAAAGTAATACAAAGTAATATCAAGGATAGAAATTTTTTCATCTAGTATTTGTTTTAGTTTGATTAAAATATATCCTCGCAGACCTTCGAACATAAAATGAGCATCAGCAAAGCAAACACATTAAATCCACACCACCTATAACGGAAAGCTGTAAGTTTTGAACCAGACTACCTCAGGATACAGAAGCTGAGACAGTGCAAGGTCGTAAAGCGCCGAATTATCAAATCCAACCTCCTTTTCTTAACTTTAATCATCATGTCAAAGCACGAGTTAATAGAAATTGCACTTACCAAGCTTCAAAAGCTCCCTCTGGAGAAAATTGAGGAGGCCAATGACTATATTTCATTTATACTGCGTAAATACGATGATGAACTACTTCAAAAAGGAATTGAAAAAATAGCATCTGAACCCGGCGCTTTTGATTTTTTAAATGAGGATGACCTTTACACGCTAAATGACGCTATTGAAATTTATAAATGAAAGGAGGGGGGCATAAAAAACTAAAGCCGGTTTCATCACCAACACGAGTTTGGGAGAGGAGGAACCGGCATCACGATGTAAACATAGGTTTTTCTACATTAACACAGGGTTCGAAACGGGGGCGGCGGAGACGAAAAATGTAAAAATGTGTCCATTTTTTCTATCTTTGTAGCACTACGCTTAATGTAGTGATGTGATATGGGACGGAAAGAGAAAGACGAGCTTATTAAGTCAATGAACGAACGTTCAAAAAAGGCTACTATAAACAGGCAAGCCGCAGTTGATTATTTAATCAAGTTAGGAATACTAAATAAAAAAGGTAAACCTGCAAAACAATACAGCGAATTATGTATTACCCCCATGCAGGGTTAATAGCTGGCTTTCATGGTTGTAAGCTATCTGTCCGCAACAAAATAGTTTCAGGAAAGGAAACCGGGCTTCTTCATAGTAATAATAGTTACGATTGGCTAGGCCACGGCATTTATTTTTGGGAGAATAACCCACAACGCGCCCTGCAGTTTGCAAAAGAAGCTTTAGCACGGCAAAAAGATAACGTTTCAAAACCCGCTGTGGTGGGTGCCGTGATTAGTTTGGGTAAATGCCTTGATTTATTAGACTCCGCAAATCTTAACCTTGTTAAGAGGGCTTACTTGCAGTTAAGCGACATCATGAGCAAGGCCAACATTCCACTTCCTAAAAATATCAAAGCAGCCGACAGTATAAAAAACGATAAGCTGATAAGGCAGCTTGATTGTGCTGTAATAGAGTATTTAATGGATGAAAATAAGAGCTTTGATTCTGTGAGGGGGATTTTTACCGAAGGTAAAGAGCTTTATCCAGGCGCAGGATTTAGGGACAAAGACCATATTCAAATTTGTATCAGAAACCCTAATTGCATTAAAGGATATTTTTTACCACTTGCAGAGAATAAAACATTCAGGGTTGTATAATTAGAATGGGGAACTAATCCAGCTTTTGTGTTCCATTATCACATTGTCTAATTGTCACATTGCTATCTTCACTCCATGAACACCACCCAATACAACCAACTCATCATAGGCGCCGGCTTCGCCGGTATTTGCACGGCTATTCAGCTTAAAAAAGAAGGTTTCAATAATTTTATTATTCTGGAACGCGGCAGCCATTTGGGTGGTTCCTGGCGGGATAATAATTATCCGGGGGCGGCTTGTGATGTGGAGTCGCATTTATACTCTTTTTCGTTTGAGCAGAACCCGAACTGGAGCAGGGTGTTTGGGCCTCAGCAGGAGATTTTGAATTATATGGACCATTGTGCTGAGAAGTATGGGCTTAATCCGTATATCCAACTTAATACTTCGGTTGAGAAACTTGTTTTTGATGAGGCGCAGGGTGTGTGGCAGGTAGTGTGTAACAATGGTAAAACTTATTTTGCGCAGTCGGTTATATCGTGTTCGGGTGGGTTGAGCCAGCCTGCGTTGCCGGATATTAAGGGCCGGGATGATTTTAAGGGCACGATGTTTCACAGCGCGCAGTGGGACCATAGTTATGATTTGAAAGGGAAGACGGTAGCCGTAATAGGCACCGGTGCCAGTGCTATACAGATTGTGCCGGCAATTGCACCGGTGGTAAAGGAACTGCAGTTGTATCAGCGCACGCCGCCGTGGATAATGCCCAAAATGGATGGCGATATATCTGCTTTTAGGAGGAGCATGTATAACACACTGCCGTTTATGCGCAACTTTTACCGGTGGCGTTTATATTGGTTTCATGAGCTGGCGGCTTATGGGTTTACACGGCATCCGGCACTGTTGAAATTTGCCAGTAAAATAGCGGCACGGTTTCTTAAACAAAATGTAAAGGACGAAGCGCTGAGAAGAAAGCTAACGCCCACCTACACTATGGGCTGTAAAAGGGTTTTGCTAACCAATGATTATTACCCGGCAGTGCAAAGAAAAAACGTACACCTGATTACAGAACATATTGATGAAATAAATGCCACCGGTATTAAAACCAAAGACGGCATTCAACATATCCCGGATGCTATTGTTTTTGCTACCGGGTTTTATGCTGCAGAGGGTGTGGTGGTGTTTGATGTTCGTGGTAAAAATGGTATGAGTTTAAATGAAGCCTGGAAAGACGGGGCCGAAGCTTACCTGGGCACCAGCGTTGCCGGTTTCCCGAATTTGTTTATGGTGGTGGGGCCGAATACAGGTTTAGGGCACAGCTCAATGATATTGATGATAGAGGCGCAGGTGCATTATATCCTCGAAGCTATTAAGTTGATGAAAAAAGAGAACCTGAAGTCGTTGGATGTGAAGCAGGAAACCCAAAAAGAATTTAACGACGACCTTCAGCAAAAGCTAAGCAAAACAGTATGGCAGTCGGGTGGGTGTATTAGCTGGTACCAAACCAAAACCGGTAAAAACGTTACGCTGTGGCCTGATTATACTTTTAGGTTTATGAGGCGGACGAAGAAGTTTGAGGTGGAGAAATACGAAATACAAAGGCAAGGGGACGCTGATTTATTATGATGATTATGATTAATACATTTATATAAATTGCAATCCTTTTTGTCTTTACTCTTTGCGACCTTTGCTCTCTTTGCGTCTTTGCGATAAAAATGTATTCTGCAGTTATTGAAGAATGGCCTTAATACCGGGTAGCTCTTTCCCTTCAAAATACTCCAGCATAGCTCCCCCACCGGTTGATACATAACTAACTTTATCGGCCAGGTTGAATTTGTGGACTGCTGCTACTGAGTCGCCGCCGCCTACCAGGCTGAATGCGCCTTTGGCGGTGGCTGCGGCCACGGCTTCGGCAATGGCTTTGGTGCCTTGCTGAAATTTCTCCATTTCGAAAACGCCCATGGGGCCGTTCCATAAAATGGTTTTTGAGTTGAGGATTACCTGCGAGAAATCATAGATGGCGTTGTTGGCAATATCCAGGCCCATCCAGCCATCGGGTATGCGGTTGGAGTCGGAAGTTGCGGTGTTGGCTGCGGCGTCGAATTTATCGGCAATAATGCTGTCAATAGGCAATAAAAGCTGAACGCCTTTTTCCTGTGCTTTTTCGATGAGTTGCAGGGCCAGTTCAAGTTTATCCTCTTCAACCAGCGAGTTGCCGATTTTGCCGCCCATGGCTTTAAAGAATGTGTAGGCCATGCCCCCGCCGATTAAAATATTATTGGCGCGGTTGAGCAGGTTTTCAATAATCAGAATTTTATCGGAAACCTTGGCGCCACCTAAGATGGCGGTGAAAGGTTTTTCGGCACTTTTTAAAACTTTATCGGCATTGCTAACCTCATTGGCCATCAGGTAGCCGAACATTTTATTTTCGGGGGTGTAGTAATTGGCTACTATGGTGGTTGATGCATGTGCGCGATGGGCTGTTCCGAAGGCGTCGTTTACGTACACGTTGCCGTGTTTGCTTAGCTTTTCGGCAAAACCGGCATCGCCTTTTTCCTCTTCCTTGTAAAAACGAAGGTTTTCGAGCAACAGCACTTCGCCGGGTTTTAACGCGGCTGATTGCTGAAATGCTTTGTCGCTGATGCAATCTTCGGCAAACTGAACCGGGGTACCCAGCAGTTCGGCGGTTTTTGCTACTACGTGCTTTAGGGAGTATTTATTATAGTCGATGGTGCCGTCTTCTTTCAGTTTTTTTAGGGGGCGGCCCAGGTGGCTCATCAGCACAACACTGCCGCCATCGGCTAATATTTTTTTGATAGTGGGCAGCACGCCTTTAATCCGGCTATCGTCGGTGATGTTAAACTGCTTATCAAGCGGCACGTTAAAATCTACACGGATAAGGGCCCTTTTTCCTGAAAAATTAAAATTCTCAACTGTTTTTAAGCTCATGGCGGTTATTTGATTGGTTAAAACGGGTGGCAAACCTATGTATTATAGCCTCAACTATGGATGACAAAAATAAGTTTTCAATAAAAAAGCCTTCAGGGCTTTTATGGTTCCGAAAAAATCCTACTTTTGCGTTCCTTTTAGAAAACGGCTCGTTCGTCTATCGGCTAGGACATCTCCCTTTCACGGAGGGAAGAGGGGTTCGATTCCCCTACGAGCTACTTTTAAACCGCCATAACCTGTTATGGCGGTTTTTATATGCCCCTGCGCGTTCGTTCATCACGTTCTTAGAAGCTGTTAAAAATTAAAGAAAAGAAATACATGTTNNTTTGTGTTCTTTGTGTTAAATTGCATTTTGTTTTAATTTTTAATAGCTTCTTAGCGAAATTACCTTCTATTATAAGATATTAACCAGGGATCGAAGAACGATTCCTACTTTTAACGACCAATTTTGATATAACATACAGATATGAATATCTTTCATTTAAGGTTCGTAATAATATTTGCAAGTATATTTATCGCCGCCTTTTCAATTTACCTGATGTTTTGTGCGTGGCCGCTGCCTCAACCTCAACCATTAACGATGGATTTGCCAGCCGCCTCGCCTCCAAAGGAAATGGCCGTTTTTAAGATTATGACAGGAGTTAATCACCGGTCGGCAGCTTTTGGTTACAGGGGCGGCTCCTTCTTTGACAAGAGGGATTTTACAATGGATGTCCTGCTCATAAAGCACCCCAAGGGTGATTTGCTTATTGACGCGGGACTGGGCCGGGACAGCAGGGTCCATTTCAAAAGTCTGCCATGGTATTTTCGGGCGATTACGGATTTTGATCCCGGACGCTCGGCAGCCGATCAGTTAAAGGATGTTGGCTATGATGAGGATTCCTTAAAAGGCATCTTATTGACGCATACGCACTGGGACCATGTAAGTGGAATTCCTGACTTTAATAAGACCCCGGTATGGATAAACAAGGAGGAGCGCCATTTTATCAATGATGGAAAACAGTTGACTGCCCTTATCCGTAGTTTCCCGAATGTTCAATATAAAGAATATGCGTTTACAGATACGCCTTACTTAAATTTCCCCAAAAGTTATGATGTGTACGGTGATGGAGCGATTGTAATCGTTCCTGCGCCGGGACACACTCCCGGTTCTGTAGTTATTTTTATCGCCCTTCCATCTGGTGAGCGGTTAGCGATGATTGGAGACCTTGCCTGGCAGCAAGAAGGAGTTCTGGAGCGGGAAGAACGCCCCTGGCCACAGCGTACTATGGGCGATGATAACCCTGAACAAGTAAGGGAGAATTTGCTCCGCATGGCGGCAATTGCCAACCGGTTTCCCCAAATCACTATTGTTCCCGCTCATGATGCAAGGGGGTTTGATAAGGTACCGGATATAACCAAAATCAAAATGAAACAATAGTAATTTGTGAAATGGTGTATGAAAACGGTAAGGATAGAATCAACATTCTAAAGCCTAAGAAGCTGTTTAAAATTAAATCCAAATGCAATTTACCACAAAGAGCACAAAGGAAAATGCCAATACNNAACTTTGTGTGCTTTGTGTTAACCTGTATTTCTTTTCTTTAATTTTAAACAGCTTCTAAGCTTTGAGTGCGAAATTATACGCACTTTTTATTACATGATTTTATATGATGTTGTAAAGCTCCCTTTTCGGCTTCCGGGTAATTACTATACAAAGGTGCAGATAACCAGGTTTACCGCCGGATCTATCTTGCAGGTTCTTACCGGAAATGCGTAAATCATACAACTTATTGCTAAAGTTATGTAATGCGTGCGGCAAGGGCGCAACATACCTTTGTAACATATTTATAACCGGCAAAAATCCATAAAACATGAAAAATCTTATCTTAATATCCCTTGTTTGTTCTGCGCTTTGCTCTTCTGCAGCATGCTATCTCGGAATCAAGCCTATTGCTAACGAACCAAGCTGCTACGGAGCCGCCACCGGTTCTATCCGGTTGTCGCTTGTTGGCGGAACGGCTCCTTACAATTTTGCATGGAGTGGAGGATTACCCAACTCAATTGTTCAAAACAACCTTACAGCTGGTACGTATTCGGTAACAGTTACGGACGCTAATGAGCTTACTGCAAGCTATGCCATTATTTTGGAACAACCTTTTCAGATACAAATAAACCCGGTTGCCTACCCTCCTCAAGCGCACGGCGCCGATGATGGTTCAATCCAAACCAGTGTTGATGGCGGAACACCCGCCTACGCTTATCTTTGGAGTAATGGCGCTACCACTTCAGGTTTATCAGGCCTGGTAGCAGGTGATTATGGTTTAACCGTAACTGATGCAGCAGGTTGCACAATCAGAACCCATGAAACGCTCAGTCAACCCAGTGCCCGTGTTACTCATGATTTTGGAAAACAGAGTACCCAGGGTATGGATGACAAGTCGCTGAACACAACTGGTAACTCCAACGCCAACAATAGCGCCATAGCTGCTATGTCACAATTAAAAGACGAAGATGTTCAGGTATATCCTAATCCTACAGGCAACACCGTAACGGTAAAAACAGGTGATGTAAATAATGCTCAGATAACTATAACGGATTTAAACGGCAAAATAGTTTCTCAGCTAAAGTCTGAATCAAACGAAACAAACTTAAATTTAGCAGCCCTGGCCAATGGTAACTACATCATTGAAATAAGAACTGATGACGGCAGCATAGTAAACAAAACGGTTACAGTAGCAAGATAAGTTAACGATTAGAATTTTATATAAAGAACCCCGGTTGCTTTAAGCAGTTGGGATTTTTTATTTATTGTAACCCTGAACCACAACGCCACACCACCGTAGAATCCTCAAAACAAACAAAGTAACCTGGCCCCGGTATACAGCAGGCATCCTGCTTGTGAAGGCCCATTAAATTTATTACAGGCCGTTGAGATAAGCTGAAAGCTTATTACATTTTATGTGCAGGGAGAGGACTAAAGGGTGTAAACTATGTAATTTGTTTATAAAATTATGTAATCACTTTCGTGCCACCGGGGCTTACCTTTGATGCATAAGATAATGTGCCCCATTAACAAGCAACAAAATCAAAAGCAATGACAAATCTAACACAGTACCCGGCCCCGATACACAAATCCCCATTTCCTGGTTTTAAAGAGATTGCCGTTCGTACGGTTATTATAGCCGCTACAATTTACCTGCTGATTACACTCAGACATTTCGGATTAATAACTTAGTCAGCGTTGCTATATGAACAGCACTCCGGCATCCCGATCTGGCTGCTTTACAAGTTTTTGCAGGAAACTATAAGCAATGTCGTTAAGTTAAGGATTGTCAAGGTTCGACCCCGCTGGGGTCGTTTATTTTACTTGTAGATTTGCTATAAATATTCGACTCCTCTGGAGTCGAAATGACATAAGTTAATGGTTTTGACCTCAGAGAGGTCAAATATTTATAGCATTAGCGGGAGAATAATAATACGACTCCGGAGGAGTCGAATGAGAATTTGCTTAACTTAACGACCATTGAAACTATAATTACCGGTATAGAGATAGCGCCTTACGGGTTGCTTTGTGTGCACAGAATTGGTTACGGTCTGGTTCCGGGCCCGATAAATCTGTTCTGTCCTTTTGCTTTGGTTTAAGCTTTGCAGTTTTTTCTCATAGATTCACCTTTGATGACGCAGGAGATTTATGTTGCCCCAAACGGGTCGGGAAATGGTACACAATCAGCGCCTGCATCGCTTTTACACGCACTTTTTTTACAGGATTTTATAAGATATTGTAAAGCACTTTTTCACCGGTAGTCAGATTTCGGCATAGAAGCGTAGCGTGGCTGCAAACGTATCTGAGTGTTCTAAGCGCTAAACCGTAATCGTTAAGATGACCAACGGACGAATTATTACCTGTTTATAGCCACCTTAGTAACCTCACTGGCTTTACCATTGGTTATTTTTACCAGGTAAATTCCGGTTGCAAGGCTTGAAGCATTTATTTCGAAAGTTTCACTGGTCATTATTTCTTTGCTGAGGGTGTTACCTACCATATCGAGCAGTTCAACGGTTAGTTGCTGGCCGGCTATATCTTTTGTAACGATATTAATGGTGGAATTATTGACTACATACACCAATGCCTGTGGTTTATCTTTTACCTCAGCAACGCTGTTAATATTGGTGCCGCTCAGTATAAAATCATCAATATGGTAGCTACCTGCCTGTGAGCCGGCAACCTCTATGCCCCAATTGAATACCATATAGTGGTAATCGGCATAAGAAGGTAAGGCTATCTGTGTGCTGTTATTTTCAAGGTGCCAGTAACCATCCTGCGGCACTTCGGTATATGGGATACTATCCCAATTATTTCCATCGTCGGGGCTCCACCAGAATCCCATATTTACGCTTCCGGCTCCACCGAAATCCGGGGTATAACGTGCGCCCCATTCAACCGTAATATTTTCGTACTGACTTGCATTAATCAGGGCGGTAAACATCAGGTATTGACCGTGATGCCAGTCGGTTCGTACATAAGCACTGTTTTTACCACTGGCGCCTGCATATCCGCCGTTGCCATTGGGGGTGTAGCTGGAATTAGCGGTGTCGATAGACCAGAGGTTGCCTGCTGTATCGCCTACATACTCGGTGGTCCAGCCGGTTGGTAAGGCCGTTGTGTCATCAAAGTTTTGCTGGTAAATTATAGTTTGGGCTTTTGCAGTTTGTAAGCTGAATATTAATAGCAAAGCAGGAAGAACTGCAACGAATATAAACGTGTTAATTTTTTTCATATGAAACGTAATTTTCTATGCTCAAAGGGAATAAAGGTGCGCTTAATAGTTGATGGACTGGGTCATTGCCCGGGGTGATAATGCTCACCGGAAGGGTTATCTTTTATCAGGCATTTTATTGCTTAAACCAGGGCCGGGATAAACTTTGCAACCAGTGTTGCCGGCTGGCGGGGAATTAATAAAATATTTTGGCGGAAAAGTCAACTTTAACAAGCCATAATCAGTTGTTCAACAAGGATATTTATCGGGTAATATTAAATTCCTTAACTTAATGATAACGGAATGATAAAGGTGCTGCAGTAAATTTGTTGATTAAGAAAATGCAGGCCCGGGAAAGCAAAAATACTGTGAAATAAGGCCTGCATGAAACGAGCATACACCCTGAAAAGGGAATTAACGGGCCACATTCAAAAGTCAGGATATTTAACTACTAATTAAACCACCCCAATGAAAAGAACATTACTAACCTCCGTTTTTTGTTTTATTATGCTTTCATCGGTTTTCAGTCAAAGCCAGACTGTTTGCGATACGGCTTACTGGAACCATACTTACGCCAATGCCCGGTTGAAAATTTACCAGGGTTGTATGACAGTTACCGGCGTTATTAAAAACCGGATTAATCCTGAAGGCATTTTGGGCACCGGGGACGGTGACTGGCACATTTATGTTTTGCCTGATTCGCAGTATGCGTGGATGGTAAGCTACAGGGATACGAATTATTCGAAGCTGTGTGAGGGCAGTGATTCGGCGGGCTACCGTCTTTTTTGTACCCCTTGTTTAAACGTTGAAGAGATATGCAAGGGCGCCCCTACTGATGCCAGTGTAACAGGTACCGTTGATAGTGCCTGTGCCGGTTTTAACGATACCATGTATTTGCCTAACGTGAACGAATACGTGGAGTGCACCGGCCCTTTTATTTATGACACTGTGCATTGCTGGAATGAGCTGCACCCGATTTCGAGGATGGTTCTTTTGGGTGTAACAAATATACCTGAGCCGGAGGGCAGCTCTTTTACGGATGATATGAAAATATTTCCGCAACCGGCACATGACGATATGGAATTTGATTTTATACGCCCGCCGCATGCCCTGGCGCTTGTAAAAATTTATAACGTTCAGGGAAGAGAGCTTTTGGCTTACGGTATGGCCGAAACCAATGTTTTGCCACTTGATGTTTCGAACTGGCCGGCAGGAAATTACCTGTACAGCATTGTTTTACAGGAGCAGGGTAAGGTACTGAAGAGCGGGGTGTTTAGTGTGGTGCATTAATACAGCCTTTTTGTTATAGTGGCCCACAAATTATCAATAAATGCTTTGTTAACTGCGTTAAGTTTTATTTCTTAGTAATCCTAAACGAAAACTATGAAAATAAAATCCCTTTTGGGCTTAGCCCTGTTGCTTGCAACTTTTTATGTGGGCCGGGCACAGGCGCCCCAGTTAATGAACTACCAGGCCATAGTGCGTAATGCACAGGGCCAGCCGGTTACAAGCGGCGTTGTAAATGTGCGTTTTACTATTCGCGAAGGGTCAAATACCGGCGCTGTTGCTATGCAGGAAACGCAGCTTGATACACCCAATCAGTTTGGGTTAATAACTGCGGAAATAGGAAAGAGCGGCGGCCTTAGCTCGGTAAACTGGAGTAATGGTTCAAAATACCTGGAAGTAGATATTGATGTAACCGGCGGAGTAAATTTTGTAAGCATGGGCGCCTCGCAATTGTTGAGTGTGCCTTACGCTCTCTATGCGGGTAACAGCGCAGCCGGGCCTACGGGAGCAACCGGCACACCGGGCAGTCCGGGCAATCCGGGTGTTACGGGGCCAACAGGGCCTATAGGTGCAACAGGAACAGGAACGCCAGGCGCCCCAGGGGTGGCAGGCCCTACAGGTGCTAACGGCCCTACCGGATTAGCCGGTTCAGGTGGTGGTGCTACGGGACCTATAGGTGCTACCGGTTTAAACGGTACACCGGGTGTAACCGGATCAACCGGGCCGACAGGACTTACCGGTACCAGTATTACAGGCCCTACGGGAGCAGCAGGTGCGCCCGGAGCAACAGGACCAGCAGGCCCTACGGGTGTAGGTGTAGCAGGACCAACAGGAGCAGGGGGCAGTGGAACCGGCGGTGGTACCCTTGACAGTGCGTATAATTATGGCGGACCTGGTGCAGGGCGTATTATTACTGCCAACTCGGGCGCAGTTGAAATAGACGGTGCATCGGCTGGTGTGGCATCGCTTACCACTACGCAGTCGGCTTCGAGTGTGGCAATTAATGCAGTTAACTCTAATACCAGTTCGGCGTATTCAACTATACAGGCTACTACGGCAAGCAGTGTAACTACGGTATCGGCTATTTTGGGTAGCTCAGGCAGTGGGGCATGGGGAGTGGCAGGGCAGGTTTTATCAACCGGCACCTCTGAAGCTGGTATTTACGGAAACAACCTTCGAACCAGCGGCGGAGAAGGCGTATTAGGGCAAGGTGTACAAGGCGTTGTGGGTGAGAATAATGATAATGCCACTGCTGCTGTTTTTGGGCAAAATACTGCCACAGCAACCGGAAGCATAACTAATAACACGCCTTCGCCGGGAGTAATTGGTGAAGGGTATGTAGGTGTTTTAGGCGAAACAAATACTGATGGTGGTGTTGGCGTATTTGGATTGAACCTAAACCCGAATGAATCTCCGAATGATAACGAAGGTGTATTTGGTGAAGGTACCCTGGCCGGTGTTGAAGGCCAGCCAACTGATGCTACCAATGGTTATGGGGTAGCTTCATTGGGTAATAGTATTGCAATTGGAGATGTCGATGCCACTGGGACCAAATTCTTCATCATTGATCACCCGCTTGATCCGGCAAATAAATTTTTAAAACATTCCTGCCCTGAATCTAATGAACCAATAGATTTTTATCGCGGAAACGTAGTTTGTGATGCTAACGGTAAAGCCACTGTGACTTTACCTGATTATTTTTCAGCTATTAATATTAACTACTCTTACATTCTGACAGCTGTAGGCGCTGCCGCTCCGGATCTTCATATAGACAAGGAAATAGAAGGGAATGTATTCACTATTGCAGGGGGCAAGCCGGGTCTGAAAGTTTCATGGCAGGTAACATCAACCCGGAATGACGCTTACGTGAGACTTACTCCAGGAGCATTAAATTATGAGCCGGAAAAACCCGCCTTTGAAAAAGGTAAATATCTTTTGCCGGCCGCTTATGGTTTCGGAAACGAAAAAGCGATATTCCCAATGCATAGCCTGAAAGAATTAGTGAAATTAAAAGGTGGAATAGTAAAACAACAGGAACTACCGGTTGTGCAACCCGCAGCTGCTCAGCCAGTAACTAAATAAAGCAACCAACACATATTAAAATAAGAAAGCCCGGCATTTCCGGGCTTTCTTATTTTAGCAAGCTCTGTTTGATAAGGGGATGTCTTTAAAAATACGTTTCTTTGAATGTTGAAAATTGAATGGTGTATTTAGCCAACGTAACTAACTTAGTAAGACTATTATGCAAGATGACCATATGCGACCCCATGCGGGCAATGTCATTAAGTTAAGAGAATCCGGCTGTTTCCCCTCTGGAGAGGGGTGGCCATAGGCCGGGGTGTGTGGCTGTTCGNNGCCACACACCCCGCGCTTCGCGCACCCTCCAGAGGGGAAAACCGCAACAAATCGCTATGCGATTTGACTTAACTTAATGGCATTGCCCATCCGGGGCCGTACCTGTAGGCATATTGGTAAACCGGGTTTTTTGTAAAGTAAATTATTTGTGTATCTATCTGAAAATGTTTTAAAAGCTGCATTATGAATATAAGTTTCCTCCCTACCCGCCTTGCTGTGGTATTACTGCTTTCGTTTTTTTCGTGCAACATGCTGTGTGCCGCCACGCTATCGGGCACTTATACCCTGCCGGGCATAGTAATCGGAACTACCGTTAATAACCTTACTGACCTTGCCAACCTGCTGAGTGGGGGAAGTAATACGGTAAGCGGTACTGTGATATTTGAGTATACATCGGCGTATAGCAGCACGGCGGAGACCTATCCCATTATTTTTACGGCTTATCCCGGCACCGGTAATGTGGTTATACGGCCCGCTGCGGGTGTAAGCTCGCCCTTAACTACTTCCGGTAGCCCGGCAAGCCTGGCGCTGGTAGTTTTAAGCGGTGTACAGAATTTAACTTTTGATGGCAGAGCGGGAGGCACCGGAACAACTATTGAATGGCAATTTGAAAATACGGCCAGCGGTAGCAGTTATCCTGCTTTTGAATTGATAAATGGTGCGCAATATGACGCCCTGAAATATTTAACCGTTGAAGGCGAGGGGGCAAACACTACCGGTACTATCAACCTGAGCACAAGCTCTGCCGGTGGCAATAGTTACGACACCATTGAATATTGCAACATCACCAGTTATTCAGGTTATCCATACATACAGATATATTCCAGCGGCTCCGGTTCACCCAATGCCAACAGCAATAACAGCATCCTCAATAACGACATTAGCAATTTCCAGGCCAATAACGGCAGTTTTGCGCCCACACAGGGCGGTATTATCATTACCTCAACCGGTAACGGCAGCAATTGGAACATAAGCGACAACAGTATTTATTGCACCGGTGCGCCATACGTTTACAGCGCCCCCATTGGCGCCATCAGCTTTAATCCCGGCGGCACATCCACGGGCAATATCATATCGGGTAATTACATTGGCGGGCAACAACCATTGTGTGGTGGCGGGCAGATGAAGATTGTTAGCAATGAAGCGAATGGTTATCCCGATTTTGACGGCATTTACACAAGCGCGGCCAGCGTAACAGTAAGCAATAACATTATCCGGAATATTTACATGGGCAGCAAATACGGCTCCTCAACGTTTTGCGGTATCAACATTGCGGGGACCGGAACCGCTGCTGTTAATGGCAACGTCATCGGCAGCGCTACCGATACCAATAATATTGTAAGCGGGCTAAACGGCACTATGCTCGGCATCTGGAACCAAAGCAGCGGGGCGGTAACTATTAATGCGAATACTATCGCCAACCTGACCTCCAACTACAGCGCATATGTCAGCGGCACCAGTTCGCAAACACCGGGGGCTATAACGGGCATATACGATTACAGCGGCGGGAGTGGAAATACGAACATTGGCGCCACAACCGTTACCAACAACCAGGTATTTAATTTAAGCTGTGCCAGCAATTACAATTATAATTTATATTTTTATATTAATTCTGGAAGTGGAATTTTGGGCGGCGCACAGGATAATAACTACAGTAACATTTTGTGCGGTATTTATATGGAGCAGGATAATACGAGTGCCAATACCCAGATCATTTCAAAGAATACGGTTTATGGGCTTAACTCGTCTGTTACCGGTGGCACCGATATTTCCTATATCAATGGCATCGTGGCGCTGGGTAATACAGGCGGCACCAATATTATTAACGGCAATTTTGTGTATGGCCTTTATGCGGCCGCCGGTTATGGCAGTAGCGGAACCTATTATATAGGCCTGAACGGTATTTATTTGCCCACCAACCATCTTTCGGGCAAATATTTTGTAACCGATAATATTGTCGACCTTGGGTATCGGTCCACAGATGCCAGCAGCGTGACCAATGCCCAGATTTTTGGTATTTGGGAAAACAACAGCGATGCCAATAACACAAATCTGAAGGAATATGTGTACCACAACAGTGTTTATATTGGAGGAAGCGATAACAGCTCAGTCAATTCTTACGCTTTTGCACGCGACCTTGATTATGGCAGTTCGGAATATGACAGTATGACCATTATGAACAACATTTTTGTAAACAACCGTACCACCACCGGCACCGGTTATGAGTATGGCCTCTACATGAACTCAACGATTGATGTGATGGACGATTACAATGATGTTTACGGCACCGGCGCACATTTTTTCTATGGAGCAGCCAATGGCAGCAATTATAATACNNCTTTTGAAGTGGGGAACCCGGGCTTTGAAACCCATAGTATTTCGGCTGACCCGCAATATGTTAGCCCCACAACGGCCACGCCCAATCTGCACATCAGTAATTCGCCATCAACCTCACCGATAGACCAGAAAGGCACTCCCTCGTACACCATTGTTTATGATTTTGACAGTTTGATACGGGCCAATTATTCACCAGTTGATTTGGGTGCTACTGTTGATTGCTCCACTTCATCACCCACCTCGGTAACGCTTAAAGCTTCGCAGGATACTATCTGCCCCGGCACTCCGGTAACTTTTACGGCAACACCCATCAACGGAGGCACACCCGTATATGATTTTTTCCTCAACAATGTTTCGGTGCAAAATGGAGCTTCAAATACTTACAGCAATTCTTCTCTAAATAACAACGACTCGGTAAAAGTTAAAATAATCAGCAATTCGCCCTGTGCATCGGTAGATACGGCGTTTAGCAATTCAATTACAATTATTGTCAACACTTCGGCAGTTGTGCCTTCGGTTGTCCTGAATCCCTCGCAAAACAATATCTGCCATGGCACTTCGGTAACTTTTACGGCCACACCCACCAACGGGGGAACTTCGCCAACCTATAACTTTTATTTAAACGGCACCTCTGTTCAAAATGGGGCAAGTAATACTTATAGCAACAATGCACTTAGCAATAACGATTCGGTTTGGGTGGTTATTACCAGTAATGCCCAGTGCCTTAGCACCACTACCGCTACCAGCAGCAAAGTGCATATGGTGGTTACTGCTACCATTACGCCAACGGCGGGTATAAGTGCAACGGCTACTACTATTTGTGCGGGTATGCAGGTTACCTTTACCGCAAGCAATACCAACGGCGGCACAAGCCCCACCTATAGTTTTTATAAAAATAACGTTGCAGTGCAGACCGGCGCAAGCAATACTTACGCGGTCAACAATTTAAATAATAACGACTCGGTGTGGGTGGTGGTAAACAGTAATGCACAGTGTGCCTCGCCGGCCAACACTACCAGCATTAAGCTGCATATAACGGTAAGCACCAGCGTGACGCCTGCCATCAGTATTTCTACAACATCTACCACTATTTGCAGTAATGCGGGGGCAACGTTTACCTCAACCATAACCAACGGCGGTTCCTCGCCAACGTACCAGTGGAAATTAAATGGTAATAATATTGGCACCGGCGCCGGTTATACTGACAACATAGTTACCAATGGGGATATAATAAGCTGCGTGCTTACTTCGGATGCAGGCTGCGCCTTGCCGGATACTGCGGTAAGTAATGTGATTACCATGACAGTAACCGGTACTCTAACGCCAACAATCAGCATAGCAGCATCGCCTTCATTGGGTGTTTGTGCAGGCAACCCGGTCAATTTTACGGCTACAGCTACCGGCGGCGGAAATGCACCGGTATATGCCTGGAAGAAAAACGGAGTTGCTACCGGAACAAACAGCGCTGCCTATAGTGATGCAGCGCCGGTTAACGGCGATATTATAAGTTGTGTGTTAACCAGCAGTTCAACTTGCGCATCTCCGGCTTCGGTTACCAGTAATACGGAAACTGTTACTGTTTACCAACCTGCTACCACACCTGTATCGCAAACTATTTGCCAGGGCGATTCGTTTGTGTTTTACGGAACTGTGCTGAAACAGGCAAATACCTATAACCACGTACTTACAGGTGTTCATGGTTGTGACAGCACTATCAGTTTAACGCTTATTGTAACATCGGCAATTACTACTGCAAGGAGCGCTTCTGTTTGTTACGGGGGAACTTATGCCTTTGGCGGCAGACAACTGGCATCTGCAGGAACGTACTATGATACATTACAGGCATCAGCAGGCTGCGATAGTATTATTTCGCTGCAATTAACTGTTGTTGCGGCTATTACATCGCAGCGGTTGGCCTCTATATGCAATGGCGGGGTTTATAATTTTAACGGGCGGCAGTTGAACACGCCGGGTAATTATGCCGATACGCTTACAACAGGCAGCGGCTGTGATAGTATAGTTATGCTTACGCTTAGTACAGCGGGCGCGGTAACCACCCGGCAACAGGGGTCTTTTTGCAAAGGCACCAGTTATGAATTTAACGGCCGCAGCCTTACCACCACCGGCACATACAGCGATACTTTAACGGCAGCCGGTGGCTGCGACAGCATTGTTACGCTTACACTTACGCAGTACCCGGTTTACGACCCGTTTGTTTTACTTGCGGGAACTGATTCGCTGAGTACTTCAACGTTTGCTTCGTATCAGTGGCTGCTGAACGGGCAGGCTATAGCGGGGGCTGCTTCTGTAACTTATATTGCCCGGCAAAACGGGGCATATACTGTGGCGGTGGTAGATTCGAACGGGTGTAATGATACATCGGCGATAACAGATGTGGTTAATGTGTCGGTTAGGGATTTGCAAAAGAATATGAGTGTGCAACTGTTTCCCAACCCTGCATCGGGCAGTTTAAATATTGGGGTTAACGGGGTAAGCGGAAACACTTTGCAGGTGAGGCTTTTTGATACCTACGGGAGCCTGGTTTATACCGGTGAGCAGGTAATAGTAAACGGCAACAGCCTGGGGCAGATTGATGTAAGCAGGTTTGCCGTTGGCGTTTACCTGGTGCAATTGCTGTGCGATGAAATGCAGGTGAGCAGGAGGGTGGAGTTAGTGAGGTAATATTGACCGGGCATTGAAGAAATGTGATTGACCGGTTGCCTCACCCCATTGTCTGTCGGCATTTCCCCTCTCCATGGTTCGGCTCTGCTCACCACAGAGTTTTCAGGGCAAAATAGAGAGGGGAAAACCTAATGGGTTGTTTGGGGTTGTTTTTGTATTGAGTTTCGGACAGGAAATACAGAATACGCCAGTGGGGTGACTGGCTTTATTTTTAAGTTCCGAGTCTCGCTGCGCTAAGATAAAAATAAACGCCGCCCACGTATAACCGGGGCAGCGTTTAAGGGAGGATATATAAGCGTGTGATTATTTTATTGGTGCGGCAGCTTTACTTGGGTCGAGCAAGTCGTAAAACTGGTTTAGCCTGGGCAATATAATGATGCGGGTGCGGCGGTTAATAGCGCGGCCGTCTTCGTCGGCATTGCTGGCAAGGGTGTTGTACTCGCCACGGCCTGCAGCAATCAGTTTATTAGGATCAACGCCATAGTCGTTTTGCAGGGTGCGTACTACGCTGGTGGCGCGCTTAACGCTCAGGTCCCAGTTATCCATCATACAATCGGTGGAAATTGGCTTATTATCGGTATAGCCCTCAACCATCAGGTCTACCTCGGGCCTGCTTTGAACAATAGCAGCTATTTTGCTTAATACCTCTTTGGCCTTTGGTGTTAACTCATAACTGCCCGATTTATAAAGCATCTTATCCGAAAGGTTAATGTACACCACCGTTTTATCAACTTTTATTTCTACATCCTTATCATCCAAACCCTCTTTAAGCACCCCTTTAAGGTTAATGGCCAATGCCAGGTTAATTGAATCGGCTTTGTTTTTGGCGGCTAACAGCATTTGTATGTACCGGTCCTTATCCTGCAGTTGCATCAGGGTTTGGTTCATATTGTCGTTAGCGCCTTTAGATAACACAGTTAAGTCGCCTACCTGTGTAAGCTGCTTATCGCGCTGAGATTTACAATCGGTAACCTGATTATTCAGCAGGATTATCTGGTCTTGTTTGCCGTTTAGGTTGGCGCGGCATGTATTCAGGTCGCTGCTGCAAAGGTCTTTTTGCTCGTTGCAGGCGTGCAGCTGTTCATTGGCTTTGCGTAAATCATCCTGTGCGGCAAGGTATTTTTTTTGCGTAACACACGAACCCAGCAAAAACGGCATTAGCAAGGTGGCTGCTATTGGTACTAAGAGTTTCATAATATTTTATTTGAGTGAAAAATTAAAAACCTGACAAATCCTAAATTAAAAGGCCTTACGGGGCCTGTTTAATTTTTTATATATTTAACCGGTGCACAACCGGTAATTAAGCAGCAATTTTTCGGTCCACTTTACAGCCTATGTATTTTTGTACGGAATAACCACGGCCATTGAAATTTTCATTAAGCGCATCATACAATCCAGCCAGTTGCACCTCGTCTCTTAAATGTTCTTCGCGTACCTGAGTCCGGAATTTATACTTTGTAACCGGCACACCGGGGAAATGAATTTCGGGGTCTAACACCACTTCTCCATCAAAATCCAATACAAGGGTATGCACATCCAGATTTTTATCTGCAGTTTGGGTAAGCGCCTTCAACGAGGCCTTATCGTAGGGGTAGTTCAAATTCATACAATCATTGTTTTCCGGATGTTATAAAATCAAATAACAGTCCTCATGTTTTAAAATCCGTGCCAACTGTGTTTAACCCACTTGCAAATAAGTTATGTGGGGAAAAGTTGTCGCATTCTATTCTAAAACAAAGGTGAGAGGTTTTATGCCTGCCTGCGTTACACAATTTTTAAAAATAGTTACATGATTCACACTTAGGCTACCGGGCGGATTCTAAAACCTGGCTGGTGATGGTATACATGCTACGACCAAAGAGACCCGGAACAGCGGGTTTTGAAGGTTCAGAGAAAAGTGCTATTTTAGGATATGCTTACCTTATACATAGACGAAAAAACCTCGGAAGGGAAATCACTTTTGGAGTATGCCATGAAGTTGAAAGCCCCCTCAAAATCAATTCGAATCAGACGCAGCAAGCGTTTGCTTACTGACGAGGAAATGGCTTTGCCTGGTATTGCACCCACCGCTGAAGAACTGGAACAGTGGCTTTTGCTGCCGGATGGTAAAGGCAGTAGTGTAGAAGTTTCAAGAAAGCGATTGCTGAATAAGTTTCGTAAGGAGTTTGGGGCTGACAATAAGTAAAAGCTTTTAATGAGAGAGTTGATCATTAAAAAACGGGCTGAAAATGCCATCTACAAGGTAGCCCAATTCGTGGCATCTAAAAACTTCCCCTCCTCTGGCGGGAAATTTATTAACGAGGTATTTGACTTCTGTATTGATTATTCGCTGTTGAACTTAAAGCATCCGTTATGTAAAAACAGCGTGCTGGCAAAACATGGTTATAGCTGCACTGTATATAAAAAGAAATGGGTAGGGTGTTTAAATGTACTGATAAGCAGTTTATTGTTTACCGGTTTGTATATGGGGCTATGTTGAAATAGGATTGAATGCGGGATTTAGAGAAAATAAACGCATTAAAAATGCGGATGCCGGGTAATCCTCGTTAAAATAAATGGCCTGTGTGAGCAATTTCTGATAACCACGTTAGTGGTTAAAGCTATGTGGCTTACCATAAACCCCATTATTTATTGCGCCGTCAGGTGCAAAACATTTGTGCGCTGCGGGGAGCGGTTTGGCACCTATGGAGCCATTTGGTTTTATGTTGTTTTGGCTACAAAGCTTTGGCCCCTATCGGGGCTGGGAGGATGCAAAATGATATTATAGCAGGATGCTACAAACATAGCAGAGCGCAGCAAGATGTGTAAAATAAAAGGCCGGAAGGGGCTGGAAAGGGGGAGGGGGTGGTTTCCACTTTAAAAACTACTCCATTGATTATCAGTACATTAATCTCTCAAGACCCCTNNAATACACGCATTATAAATGCGGATGCCAGGTAATCCTCGTTAAAATAAACGAGGACTAGTTGGGACAGGCAGTCCCCATAGTCCCACAAGTCCCTAAATATTTTGCCTTTAAAATGAAGACAGGGGGCTGAAGCCGGCTGTTTGCCTTTAAACCGTAAACTGTAAACATAATTCCCAAAAACAAACCTTATATTTGAAAAAACGGATTCATGAAACAGGTACCTGTACAATGGGTTAAGTTATTTGTTATATGGTTGATAATACATGGCGCTTATAGCAGCATGGCCCAGTATGTTACCATACCCGACCCTGCTTTTGCAAGCTGGTTACAAACCAATACCTTCTGTATACATTTCGGCAACCAGTTAGATACTACCTGTTCTGAGGTATTAAACGATACCGTACTATCGCCAAGCGGCGTTCCTATTCACGATTTAACGGGCATAGGTTACTTTAAAAATTTAACCCAGCTAACCTGCTCGCTTGATTCGCTTGCCCGGTTGCCAACGCTTCCCCCTTTGCTCTGGTTCCTTGATTGCCACTCCAACCAGTTAACCAGCCTGCCTGCTTTACCCACCGGTATAACCTATCTGACTTGCTATGGGAACCAGTTAAGCAGCCTGCCGTCCTTGCCTCCTGACCTATACGCTTTTGCCGTCAGCGGTAATCTTTTTACAAGCCTGCCCGCATTGCCTGCTACTATCCAGTTTTTTTATTGCAGCGATAACCAGCTAACCACGCTGCCGGCCCTGCCACCGGTTTTAAAGGTTTTGTATTGCGACCAGAATATACTGACCGCCATACCACCCTTTCCCGCCACTTTATGGTTTGCGCAATGCAGGTACAACCTTATTACTTACATTCCGCCATTGCCCAATGCATCGCAGATTGATTTTTCCAGCAACATGGTAACGTCTATGGGCGATTTTCCCGATAGCCTGGTGGCTTTGGATATTTCTAACAATACCGGCCTTACCTGTTTGCCGCAGTTAAATAAAATAGCCGGCCTTAATTTCGAAAATACAGGTATTACGTGCCTGCCCAATTACGGCCAGGTAACCAACAGCACACCGGCGTTCGACACGGTGCCGCTATGCAGTATTTTTAACGTTAATGGCTGCAGTGTTTACTGGAACATAAACGGCACCGTGTATTACGATGCCAATAACGACTGCACATTTGATGCCAACGATGCAGTTACCATGAACGCTAAAATAAAGTTATACAATAACGGCAACCTGGTGCAACAGGTTTACAGCGGCGGTAACGGTAACTACGCTTTGCAGGCAGCATCGGGCGCATACGCGGTAACGGTTGATACTGCCAACCTGCCCTTCACCCTTTCGTGCCCCCCATCCGGTTACCTGAACGACACTGTTACGGTATCCGACTCGATGTTATATAACCAAAACCTGGGCTTAAAATGCCGCACTAATGGTTTTGATGTAGGGGTGCAAAGCCTGGTGCGGTACGGGGCCCCGCGCCCGGGCAATGTAGTTACCATAAAAGCAGTGGCCGGCGATATGTCGTACCTTTACGGTGCCCATTGTGCCGCAGGCATTAGCGGCCAGGTGCAACTTACATATAGTGGTTCCGTTAGTTATATAGGCCCAGCCACCGGTAGCTTAACCCCCTCGCAGATAACCGGTAACACCCTTACCTGGAATATTGCCGACTTTGGCACGGTTAACGGGTTTTCTGCCTTCAACTCCGTGTTTCAGATAGGTGTAAATGCCCAGGAGGGCGATACTGTTTGTTTAACTATGACGGTAACACCCACCACCGGTGATTACAACCCGGCCAATAATATTTTAAACTATTGCTTTCCGGTGCTTAACTCGCTGGACCCTAACGAAAAAGAAGTTTACCCCGCGCAGATAACTGCGCCGGGCCAGTGGCTTACCTACACCATCGGCTTTCAGAACACCGGTAACGCACCGGCCATCAATATCCAAATAACAGATACGCTGGATGCCAACCTCGACCCTGCTACATTTCAATTACTGGCTTACAGCGCAAAAAATTTAACGCAGGTATTTGGCAATGCCGTAGTATTTAATTTCCCCAACATTAACCTGCCCGATAGCCTTACCAGCGATAGCCTTAGCCGGGGCTACGTGCAATACCGCGTAAAAACCCTTACTACGCTTACGCCCCCACAAACAGTAAGCAACACAGCATCTGTTTATTTTGACAGCAACCCGGCCATAGTAACCAATACGGTAATTGACACTGTTGTTAAAGCCCTATGCGCCGTTAGTTACGATACCATACCAGCCCACACCTGTAGCAATCAGCCATATCCGTTTAACGGAAACAATTACAATGTTGCAGGCAGTTACAACGATACCCTGACAAACTCCGGCGGGTGCGATAGTATTGTAACCCTTGTGCTAACTGTTAACCAGGCACCGGTGGTTACATTTACTTTAGATTCGCTGAGTGCCGCCGGTGATTTTTACTATAGCGGAAGCGATGAATGGTGTGGCAATAGCGGCGGCCCACAGAGTTTTATTTTAAAGGGCGGAAACCCCGCAGGCGGTGTTTATTCGGGTTACGGTATATATAGTAATATATTTTATGGTGATTCGGCATTTATTGATACGCTGAGTTATTACAATGACATAATCAGATATAGTTACACCGACTTAAACGGCTGCAGCGCAAATGTATCAGATACCATATTACTTAACTGGATATGCGAAGGCATTCAGCAAATCACAGCCAACAATGCTATAACTATCTACCCCAATCCCGCCACCGACCAACTATTTATCAAAACCGAAAACATACAACCCCAAACCATTACCATTTATGATGTAGATGGGCGGATGATATTTACCCAACCGTTTAAACCCGAAATAGAAATTAACCAACTAAGCAGCGGGGTTTATTTTATTGAAGTGCAAAGTAATGAAGGCGTGGCGAGGAAGAGGTTTGTGAAAATGTAGGGGGAGTTTTTTAGCAGTCACGGCTGTTGGCGTGAGGGATAGAAGCGTAAACCCCGCAGCGAAGCCTTGGGAGCGAGGAGTTGCAGCGTATAGCCCGACCCGCAGGGGCACGCCCTAAATACAACCATCAAAATTATGTGGGTGTTTATGGACAAGGTGAGATGTAGAGACGCGATGCATCGCGTCTCTTATGGCGTGTGCTGCAAACCCCTGTTTAAATCCCGATAGCAATAATGTGGTGAACCAATAAAGCAGGCCTATATGGCACAGGAGACGCGATGCATCGCGTCTCTACAATGGGTGTGGTGCAAATCGCTGTTTAAATTGTGACGGCAACATTATGGCGAACTAATGAAATACGTCTATCTGGCACAGGAGACGCAAAATTTTGCGTCTC
>PMXD01000298.1 GCA_003165895.1 Bacteroidota bacterium
AAGTAGATTACGTTTTACCCCTGTCCGAAATAGTTGCCCTGTTACTGGAAATAAATAATAAAAATAAAATATAAAAAATATGAATTTAACTATCCGCACAAAATTGTTACTGGGTTTCGGCACCGTTATTATCCTGCTTCTTCTGGAAGCAGTACTTCTGTCAAATAAATTATCAGAAGCTGATAAAAGATTAAATAGTATAGTTGACATTTCAGCCAGGAGGGTAAATCTTTCCAATGAGGTCCTGATTGCCATATTGAATGTTGCGCGGTATGAAAAAAATATGATCATGGAAAGAGACCCGATCAAAAAAAATGATTTTAAGAACCTGATGGGTATCCAGGTAACCCTGGTGAACAAAAAACTTCCTGAACTTTACGAGTTAGCATCCGATCAAAAAAAACCAATTGTAAATGAATTAAAAACCAGTTGGGTGAATTTTCAGCCTGTACTTGCTGAAATCATTGACCTATCCATGAAAAACAAGGAGGAAGATGCTTTCCAGCTTTCTTCTGGCCGGGCACTGCAGTTCCGCGATAGGGCAATTACTCAAATGGAAGACGTGATTCAATATAATAACGAAGCGATGGCTTTAGATAAAAAGCTGAGCGACGAAAGTTATGCATCTACCCTGAATTTGGTAATTGCTTTGGTCATCATTAGCCTGTTAGTAACAGGGGGCATTTCTTATTGGATTATTCAAAGTATCTCGAAAAGAATTTTGTTTATAGCCGGCGAGGCCGAAAAAATTTCAAGCAGGGAATATGCAGGGTATAAAATGGCAGATAATTCCAATGACGAGCTCAGGCTCATTTTCAATTCGCTGATAAATATCAATGAAAGCTTTCGCGAAGTAACCCAAAGCGCCAATGAGGTAGCGTCAGGAAATTATGCACTCGATATTGTGCCGAGATCTGATAAGGACGAACTGGGCAACTCACTTAAAACAATGGCTGTTTCGCTACGCGAAACGAGTGCAGAAAACGAAAAGCACAACTGGCTAACCATGGGGAAAAACCAGCTTAATGAAAGGCTCAGTGGCGACCAGGGCATTGAGGAGTTAGCCGGCAACACTGTAACTTTTTTATGCAACTATTTACATGCCAATATAGGAACCATCTATTTGTACAACAATGATGAAAAGGAACTTGAACTGGTCGGGCAATATGCCTCGTCCTCAGGAGCGGATATCAAAAAAAGTTTTCTGCCGGGCGAGGGCCTTATTGGCCAGGTTGTTGTTGAAGGAAAGCAGATTGAACTGGCGAATGTGCAGGATCAGCAAATGCGAATAACCTCATCGGTATTGAATGCAAAGCCAGCGCATCTTATTATCACCCCATTCAGCTTTGAGGGAAAAACGATGGGGGCAATAGAAACCGGCAAACTGACGCCGTTTAGCAAAACGGAAAAGGAATTTATCAATTCCTCGATGGAAAGCATTGGAATAAGTGTAAATTCTGCCATTGCCAGGAAGCGTATACAGGAATTACTGGAAGAAACCAGAACGCAAAGCGAAGAACTGCAAGCCCAGCAGGAGGAATTAAGGCAGGCAAATGAAGAACTGGAAGAGCAATCGCAAAACCTGAAACAGCAACAGGAAGAATTGCAAATGACTAACGAGGAGCTGGAAGAACAAACCCAATCGCTGGAATTAAAGAACAAGGAAGTAGAACTTTCGCGGGCCGATATTGAGCAAAAAACCAAACAACTGGAAATAAGTAGCAAGTATAAATCCGAATTTCTTGCGAACATGTCGCACGAGCTAAGAACGCCACTCAACAGTTTGCTTATCCTTTCGAAAGATTTGTCTGATAACAAAAAGAAAAACCTTACAACCGACCAGGTGGAGAGTGCCGAAATTATCTATAACAGCGGCCAGGACCTGTTGGTGCTGATTAACGAAGTGCTGGACCTTTCGAAAATAGAAGCCGGCAAGATGACGTTGAGCGTTGAGCGGTTAACATTAAAACAGTTTGCCAATGAACTTACCCGCAATTTTAAACACCAAACTGATAAGAAAGGGCTGGGCTTTACAGTAACCCTGCAAAACGGGCTGCCAGAGGCTATCCGGACCGACTCAAAACGGCTCGACCAGATTATCAAAAACCTGATGTCGAACGCAATAAAATTTACTGAAAATGGCTCTATACAAGTTACTATCCAAAGCGAGGGCGAAAACAGGATAGCAATAGCGGTAAAAGATACGGGTATAGGCGTACCTGAAGAAAAGCAAATGGCCATTTTCGAAGCCTTCCACCAGGGCGACGGAAGTACCTCGCGAAAATACGGTGGCACAGGGCTGGGCTTATCCATATCGCGCGAGCTGGTAAAACTGCTGGGTGGTGAAATAAAGTTAACCAGTAAAGTAAATGAGGGGTCGGTATTTACCATCATTCTACCGGTTGAACTGCACACGCAGTACCATGAACAAAAAACATCGGCACCCGATGAGGCCTTAAATAAAGCAACACCGGTGTTTAGCGGAACTACTAATTTTTACAATTACCCTACCATTGCCGATGACCGGCTTGAGCTTGAAGCCGATGACAAGGTATTACTGATTATTGAAGATGATTTGAAGTTTGCCAAAATACTTTTAACGCAGGCCCACAATAAAGGATTTAAGTGCCTTGCCGCAGCAAGTGGCGAAGATGGTTTGCTATTGGCTGAAAAATATAAACCCCAGGCTATTATCCTCGATCTTGATTTACCGGGCATGGATGGGCGCAAGGTGCTTGCCGAGCTTAAAGCAAACCCCGCCACCAGGCACATTCCGGTGCACATTGTTTCGGTAGATGAGCGCACGATGGAACCTATTAAAGAGGGGGCGGTTGAGTTTCTTACCAAGCCAATTGACAAAAAGCAATTAGAAGACGCGTTTAACCGGATTGAAAGTTTTATAAGCCGGAAAATGAAAAACCTGCTGATTGTTGAAGATAATGATAACGCCCGGAAGGCCATGAGGAAATTAATAGGCAACGGCGATGTATTTTGTTTTGAAGCGGCAACCGGTAGTGAGGCTATTTCGGTATTTGCAAAGAACCATATTGACTGCATTGTGCTTGACCTTGGCCTGCCCGATATGAGCGGTTTTGAGCTGATTTACAAGCTCGAAAAAATAAAAGACGGACAAATGCCCCCCATTATTATTTATACCGGCAGGGAGCTTAGCAAANNGATCCAAGGTGCTGAAGGACAGAGGTATGCAAATAGTTAAAGCTGAAAATGGAGTTATTGCCCTTGACATCTTGAATATGCAATCCGGCATTGACCTGATATTGATGGACATCATGATGCCGGTAATGGATGGTTACGAGGCAATGCAGAAAATAAGGGCACAATTGAAATTTAAAAAACTCCCTGTCATAGCCCTTACTGCCAAAGCTATGAAGGATGACAAACAAAAATGTATTGATGCAGGGGCAAATGATTATATCGCCAAGCCGGTAGATATAGACCGGTTGCTGTCGTTAATGAGAGTTTGGTTAAGCAAATAAGCACCTATGAACAAGAAACCTAAAATATTAATTGTAGACGACAGGCCTGAAAACCTTGTTGCCCTTGAAACCGTATTGAGAGACCTGGATGTTGAGCTTATAAAAGCTAACAGCGGCAACGAGGCCCTAAAGGCAACGCTATACCATGACTTTGCCCTGGCCCTGCTCGACGTACAAATGCCCGAAATGGATGGGTATGAATTAGCCGGCATTTTGCGCGAAGAAGAGAAAACGTCGCGCCTGCCGTTTATTTTCATTTCGGCGGTTTATACCGATAACCCGAACATATTTAAAGGTTACGAACGGGGCGCTTTTAGTTTTATAACAAAACCTTTTCAACCAGAGATACTGATTAATAAGGTGAAATTTTTCATAAAAATCCATCAGCAGGAGTTGGCCTTAAGCAGGCTAAATGAGGATTTGAAGAACACAAACACTAATCTTATCCTTATGAATAAAGAGCTCGAATCATTTTCTTATTCCGTGTCGCACGATTTGCGGGCCCCGCTTAGGGCAGTTCATGGATATGCCAAAATGCTATCGGAAGATTACAGTAAGCAGTTAGATGGGGAGGCCAACAGGTTGATTAATAATATAATGAGCAATGGTAAAAAAATGGGACAGCTGATTGACGATTTGCTTGAATTTTCGCGCGTTGGGCGAAAAGAGTTGAATAAAACCAATGTTTCTATGCATCAAATGGTTACGAATTTTTGGGATGAATTAAAAAATGAATGTGACTATCGTAATATTGAGTTTGAAATAAAAGAATTGCATTCCGTCAAATCAGATAGTGTGGCTATTAAGCAAGTTTGGGTAAACTTAATTTTAAACGCAGTCAAGTATACCAAATTCAAAGCTCCCGCAGTAATAGAAATAGGTTCCGAAGTGGTAAACGATGAAATTGTATTTTATGTAAAAGACAACGGAGCCGGGTTTGACATGCGTTATGCTGACAAACTTTTTGGCGTGTTTCAAAGATTGCACTCTGATGATGAATTTGAAGGAACAGGAGTTGGTCTGGCAATCGTTAAGCGTATAGTTTCAAGGCACGGCGGCAGGGTATGGGCGGAAAGCCGGCTAAACGAAGGAGCTACTTTCTATTTTTCACTTCCTAAAATATAATACGATGATTGACGAAATAGAAATTCTTATTGTAGAAGATAATGCCAGCGATGCGGAAATGACCATCCGTGCATTGAAAAAAAATGGACTAACTAACAAAATTCTACATCTTAAAGACGGAGCTGAAGCATTGGAATTCATTTTTGCCGTAGGAAATTATGCCGGCAGGGAAATTGAAAATAAGCCCAAAGTGATACTGCTGGATTTAAAAATGCCCAAGGTAACAGGTACCGAAGTATTGCGCGCTATAAAATCAGATGAGCGAACCAGGAAAATTCCGGTAGTAATACTCACGTCCTCAAAAGAAGACCCGGATATTCAGGAATGTTATGACCTTGGGGTAAACAGTTATGTTGTTAAGCCCGTTGAATTTGACGAGTTCCAGAAAGCAATTTTCGATTTGGGTTTATACTGGATGATAGTAAACCAACCCCCTCACTAATAAATTTTGACGTATGCCAGACACTATTACCAAAATATTAATGGTTGAACATGATACGAACGATCTTGAAATAATTCAGCGCGAACTGAAGAACGGGAGTATAGATTACGTGACGGAAATTGTTCAAAATGAAGTTACTTTTGAAAATGCCCTAAGGAATTTTAAGCCCAATATCATACTGTCGGATTATTTTCTTCCGGGTTTTAGCGGACTTGCCGCATTTGAGATTAAAGAAAAAATATCGCCTGCTACACCGTTTATATTTGTTTCAGGAACTATTGGTGAAGAAAATTCCATTGAATTGATCAAAAATGGTGTTACCGATTATGCGCTGAAAGATAAATTGTTCACCTTAAACACTAAAATTAACCGTGCATTAAAAGAAGCCAGGGAAAAGCAGGAAAAAATAAAAATAGAAAGCGAATTAATAGATAGCGAATCAAGATTGAAGAAAGCCCAGGAAATTGCCCACATGGGTAGTTGGAAATTAGACTTTGCAACTGGTATATCCATTTGGTCAGAAGAGTCATTAAGAATTTATGGTATCTCTCTGGAAGAGAACAATCAAACATTTGAAACCTGGTTATCATTTGTACACCCCGAAGATTTAGGTTTTGTTTTGAAAAAAATAGAAGGGTCTCAACTTTCATTGAAAGGCTATTCTTTTCATCACCGCATTATTCGAAAAAACGGGGTCATCCGCCACCTTTATTCCGAGGCCAAATTTGAGTTTGATACTAACGGCAAACCAACTGGAATGTATGGAATAGCACACGATGTAACTGATTTAAAGTTAACAGAAGAATTATTAATCACAAGTGACCAGCGTTATAAAAACCTGCTTGGTAATATGAACGATGGTTTTATTGTTTATGATACTACAGGTAAAGTAATATTTGCCAATAAGGCATTTCTGCAAATCTTTAACTTAACAGAAGATGACATAAAGAACTTCGTAATTGAAGATTATATTGCGCCGGAATATCATAAGATGCTCAGTGAAAGACACAATCGCAGAATATCGGGTGAAAAGGTGCCTGATATTTTGGAATATGAAGGATTTAAGAAAGGCGGAGAAAGGATTTGGTTGGGAGTTCGCGTCAGTCCTGTTATCGAAAATAAAATTATTATAGGTACGCAATCGGTTGTCCATGATATTACAGACCGAAAAAGGGCATTTGAAGAAATCAAGGTCTTAAATGCAACTTTGGAAGAAAAGGTAAAAGAACGAACTGCAGAATTGATGGAATCCAACCGGGAACTTGAAACTTTTAATTATTCCGCCTCCCACGATTTGCGCGCGCCATTAAGCGTGATGAAAGGTTTTGCAGAAATTCTGTTAAAGAAAAATGCAAATTCTTTGGACGAAGAGGGGAAAAAATATTTGGAGTTCATAAGTGATAATGCCAAACGTATGAGCCACCTTATTGACGACCTGCTTAAACTATCCCACCTTAATAGGGAAACCCTGGTTAAAACAGCCGTTAATCTGAACGAAATGGTTGCACAAGTGTTGGAGGAAGTCAAATTGAGTTATGAAAATATTTCTTTCGAAGTATATTTGTCTGATTTAAAAACTGCCAGCGGCGATTCCGGTTTGCTCAAACAAGTTTGGATAAATCTAATTTCCAATAGTGTAAAATATTCGGCAAAAAAAGCTAAACCAGTCATTGAAATAGGTTTAAGTGTGAGGGAAGGAGAAGCTGTTTACTATGTTAAAGACAATGGAGCTGGGTTTGACATGAAAAATATAAATAATTTATTTATTCCTTTTAAACGCCTCCACAGCATGTCAGAATTTGAAGGAACTGGGGTAGGGCTATCGCTTGTGCATCGGATAATAACCCGCCATGGAGGGAAAATATGGGCAGATGCGAAAGTTGATGAGGGCGCTACATTTTATTTTACACTGCCTGAGAGTGGAATGAAAGGGGAAAGTATTACACTCCCTGCTATTCAAAAACATCAATTTCAAGGAATCCCACAGAGGGGAGATTCAAAACAGTTACATATTCTTCTTGCCGATGACGATATTGATGATTGCAATTTCTTTAGTAAAGCATTGCAGGCGTTACCGATTTCCTCTAATCTTACAACTGTTCGCGATGGAGAGCGACTAATGAAATACCTTGATGAAAATTCTGAACAGCTTCCTGATGTTCTTTTTCTCGATATTAACATGCCCCGCAAAAGCGGGTTTGAATGTTTATCTGAGATAAAGGAGAATATAAAGCTGAAAGATATCCCTGTGGTCATGTTTTCAACCTCATATCCGCAGCACATGACTTACGCTCGGGATATGATGAGCCTGCTCTCCAAGATAGGAGCGAGCGATTGCATTCGAAAGCCCAGTGATTTTGAACAACTTAAACAGGTCATTCATAACGCTCTTATCAAGGTAACAGAAAAAGGGGCGATTAACTAAGGGCAACTCGTTTTACCCGTTTCGATGATTCTCAGTTATTGAGTTGCCACAGGAGCAGCCTGAATACCACCCCTACTGCTGAAATATTTGCCCTGAGTGGAAGATAAGAAGGCTGTATTGATTGAGAAAATAAAGAGTGTAGTTGTTGAGGTGGTTCATTATGCTGATGAACTACCTAAAATTAACTTCTCCACCTGTATTAGCAGTATGTTGGGCTATGATTATATTTATCTTTCTAATCTATTTTCTGAAGTAACAGGTACAGCAATAGAGCATTTTATTATCGCCCATATAAGATTGAACGGGTTAAAGAGTTGCTGGTTTATGACGGGCTTAACCTTACCCAAATATCCTATAAGTTAGGATTTGGCAGCGTAGCCTATTTGTCAAATCAGTTTAAAAAGGTAACCGGTCTAACGCCCACATTTTTTAAGAAGATGAAGAATAAAAGACTGCTCACCCCTGAGAATGTGGGAAAGCTGTAATTCTTTCCCGCAATTGTGTAAGGCTTTCTCTGTATAAAGGACTTAGCTTCGTAATGTATTTAACGAAAGCAAAAGTCGAAAATTCCTTTGTGTAGTATCGTCCGCCTGCATGCATCCGTTGCATCAAATTATCTATTCAAGGCAAGGTAACATATGGAATGAGAAGGAAAAGTAGAAACGCCGATCCAATGATTTTTACCAGCTACGTACGAAATGCGTGAATTATGTAACTCTTGGCCGAAATTGTGTAATGTTCTTTATATCACGGGATTTAACTTGAGCGTCAAATTTTTTCATGATTAAAATTTCAAATCATGTGGGATGTGGGTCAACGCGGGTTTTCAAAATATTATTGGTTACTAATCTTCTTAATTGCATAAAAAGTGAATTCAAAACAGTTACATATTCTTCTTGCCGATGACGATATTGATGATTGCAATTTTTTTGACAAAGCATTGCAAGGATTGCCAATCTCCTCTTATCTTACAACTGTTCGTGATGGAGATCGACTAATGAAATACCCTGATGAAAATTCTGAACAGCTTCCTGATGTTCTTTTTCCCGATATTAACATGCCCCGAAAAGCGGGTTTGAATGTTTATCTGATATAAAGGAAAATATTAAGCTGAACAGGCGCACGGTGCCGGCCGCGAACTATAAGCCGTTATTCTCCAGCCATAATGCCGTTCCCACAGGGTATTTCGGCTCTGAAAAGACCCTGTGGATGGCAGGTACAGAGTTCCACAACGGAGACCCGCACGAACCGGAATAACTGACCGGCATTAATTGGTTTTAGAAACATCTTTTTTCTTGGTTGGCTTTGATTTAGTGACTGTTTTCGAGGTGCCATCCGGTTTGGTGGTTGTTTTTACTTTTTCTTTTCTTACCGGTGTTTTGGTTTTGTTCTTGCTGTTATCGGTGGTACTGGTACTAACACCATTAGGTTGTTTAGTTGTACTTTTCGTCGGCGTAGTTTGCGTTTGCTGCGCCATAGCGCCAAGTACAATTAACCCGGCTGCTAATAACAATCCTGCTTTCTTTAAGCTTTTCATAATTTGTTGTTTTAGGTGATTGAAAGCCGAACTTAGCGAAAATGATGCCAGAATTCAAATTTCTTTTTTGTTTGCAATGATGATGCCTGTTGTTCCAATGTTCCGTTCCGGACAACTTGGAAACTTGTCTTGTCCTGAAATTGGTTTACACAAGCAGTATCCCTATGCAAACGCCTCTGTTTTATTGAAATTGATTTGCGGGGTTTCCATTTTGCTTTCGGAATGCTGTTGGGTGTACGACAAATTTCCCTNNAGGGAAATTTGTCGTACACCCATGCTGTTCTACTCTGCACGCTTGATGTGTTAGCTGAGTATCCCGGCCACAAAGGATGGGAGCAACTGCTGGCTTCATTCAATCAGGAAGATTGTGAACTGGAACCGGTGATTGAGAAACTCCATATCAAGCAGGTTAAGGCCGGTCAATTGATACGACTGACCTATGAACCAGCAAAGGTGGTTGAAATAAAAAAGAAGGGATCGATATATCTGGTAGTATCCTCAAACGAAAAGAAACTGCTGCTGAACGACGAGGTAGAGTTCCGGTCGTTCGGGCTGCATTACTGCAATCAGAAAAGGTTGAACCGGCGCGCCCGGTTTATCAGGCGGTTTATGTTCCTTCAACTCAAAACGGGCCACGCACAGGCGATAAGGCCGGATACGGGGCAGCATCAGGGCGCAAAACCCGCTTCCTGGTCGCATTAGGCCGCTCCTGGCAAGCATTTTTTGACCGGTTGGTGGTTTATTGGAAGGGCCCGTCTCAAAGGCAACGAAGGCCGTGGCCAATTGAGCATCGGTTTA
>PMXD01000122.1 GCA_003165895.1 Bacteroidota bacterium
ATATATTTCTAATTTATTTGTAGATATTAAAAATAAATTATTCAATAAAAAAAGTAAAGCAGTAAGTAATTGGGAATATTTACTAGAAACAGGGGCTTATTTTATGATTCATAACTTAGATAGTAATAAAGTTATTGATGTGGCGGGAGGGATAGCGGCGCATGGCCCACCCATTATTGTTTGGGATTCCCATAACGGGCTAAATCAGCAGTGGAAAATTGAAAAGGAACATGATATGTATTTGATTATATCAAGAATGAACGGAAAATGTTTAGAAGTTGAAGAAGGTGGTCCACCCAACGGCGCTAAAATTCAATTAGGTGATTACGCAGGTAAATCAAATCAACTATGGCAAATTAAGCAAAACGAAGGTGAGTCAGTATTAATAATGACACCCTTTAGTAATAAATGTATAGAAGCAGATGCTCAATTTGTACATCAAAATGGAGGGCGCGTAATTCAATATGACTATAACAATCATAAACATCAAAAATGGATTTTTAGGTTGTCATTAGTCTAAACCTACCAACTGGCGCGAACGTCCGCTCATACCGCGTTATGTTCCTCCTTCCCAGCCGAGTCTCCCCTNNCCCCTTCGGCTCTGCGATGGGGGACTCGGCTTATTTGAAGCATAAACCAAGCCCAACACCCCGCCACAAAAAAACTACAACGGCTTGCGCAAATCATCCTCCAGAAAGCGATAATGAGTCAACTGCTTATAACCGAAATGTTCGCCCCAGTTATAAAACCGCGCTGAACTGTGAGGATAGTTCTCGTATATATCCACCAGATTCCATTTCCCCCGGCAAGGATTAGCATGGATATAATCCAATTTCTGAACCAGAAATTTATCGCTCCTGCATTCCTTGCAATCAAACGATGGTTCAAACACTTCATGCTTTTTACCTCTCAGGGCATCGCTTGGTTCCACCCCAGAAGCAAGTTTATCAAGTATGGCAATGTTTCCTGCTTCAGTTAACAAGTCAATCCATCCATAAGCTATAAATCTTTTGCCATTGCCTATGCGGGTGTTAATGCTTTGTTTATCCTCTCTGAAGGCAATAATGGCATGCACGTGATTAGGCATTATTACATAACCTATAATGCGATTGCCTTTGTTTACCAGCACATCAAACCACTTGTACACCAGGTTATATCCGTTGGTTATCTCAAATAATGGTAGCCACCCGTAGCAGGTAAAAGTTATAAAGTATGCCCCGTTGTGGTGGACTATCTCGTGCTTAACAGCCATTCGGCAAATGTAGCATATGTTTAATTCAATCGGAAAGGTGCAGATTCGTAACGCCGAGTCCCCTATTGCAGAGCCAAAAGGGAGACTCGGCTGGGAAGATTTTCTTTAGTTTTGCCATTCTCCCAAAAGCAAAAAGAGACGAGGGCATCCCTTCGTCTCTTTCCATTAAAACTGCATTAAAGCTTATTCCGCCCCCTTCGGCTCTGCGATGGGGGACTGCAAGAAAATAACTATTTGTAAATACCGTTTCCAAATAGCGTTGCCCATAGTTCGAACTTATAAAACATCTCCATTGCAAAACTTAAATGAACAGTTTGGGGTGGCGTTGGGGCTGGCAGTTGAATACTTGTATTAGTGGGTTTTCCTGTACCGGTACACTCACAGTAAACGGGTGGCGCTGGATTTTGCTCTGCATATAAACCTATCGCGGTAAATATCATTAAAGTGGTTATTAGCTTTTTCATGGTTTCTGTTTTTATAATTGTGATACAAAGATGAGGCCCTTCAGGCCATTGTGTGTTATACAATTTTTTAAATGACTTACATCATTTACATCTTTGTAAAATTTCGGGGATGAGACATTTGGACCCCGTTTGAGTGTAGCGTCCTGGGTTGGTTCCACCAAGCCTGCACTCCCATATTCATTATAAAACAATCCCTTAAAAAAATTATGCATCACAGATAAATTGTTAATTTTCGCTACGTTAATATTATTTACTAACCAAACTACCCTTGACATGAAACAAATTTCAACCCTCGTAATTGCAGCGCTGGCGCTTTCATTTACTGCCTGTAACAACCAATCTAAGCCGGCCGCCGAAGCTCCGGCAAAAAAAACAGTAGTATCATTGCCACCTTACCAGGCCATGCTGGTGCAGCATCACGTTGCTGATTTTGACAAATGGTTGCCATCATTTAAAAGCAGTGATTCTATTGTAAAGGCGGCAGGCCTTACCCAACCAGCAGTTGGCAGAGGTTTGGAGAACTATAAATTTGTCCTGGTATTCGCAGCGGCATCTGATCTTCAGAAAGCAAAAGATTTTTCAAATTCACAGGCTTTGAAAGATGCCATGGCAAAATCGGGGGTATCTGATACTCCGGCTATATCTTTCTGGAACGTAAGTTTTGATGATACCTCAACTATTCCACAGCAGGAGCGTTTAATGATTACACACCACGTAAAAGATTTTGATACCTGGAAAAAAGCATTTGATACTGAAGGTGATTCCTTACGTGCAGCCAATGGCTTGGTTGAAAGATTGATGGCACGGAGCACTGACGAAGCGAACACAGTTACTATACTTTTTGCCATAACCGATATGGGTAAAGCTAAAGCCCGCGTTGCATCGCCCGACCTGCAAAAAATTATGACTGATGCCGGAGTAGATGGCCCGCCATCAATAACCTGGTTTAAATGGGTTCCTCTAAACTAATTCTGGGTACTGAGTTTCGATACGGCGCTCCATATACATGGGCGCCGTTTTTATTTCCTCCCAGCCGAAAGGGAGACCCGGCTGGGAAGGATGTAAGAGGCATTTATAATGCCTATAGTTTGCGTAGCTTTTTTGCCTTACTTTTTTCAGTGGCATCTTGGTCTATTATTTTCTTCAAAAGCCGACATAATTCTTCATCCGACATTGATTTTGCCTTACTACTATCTGTTTCCTCAGATGCAGCTAATTCTTTGGTGTAAAAAAATCTATGGTTTTTGTTACTGTTCAGCAGTTAATGT
>PMXD01000294.1 GCA_003165895.1 Bacteroidota bacterium
GAACAATACCGTTCCCTGGCACACCATGGCAGTTTTTCAAAAGGTACTGTTGAAGAAACTTTAGCCGGCATGAATGAAAGCCTGTTGAAAGCGGCGGAAGACTTAAAGCATGCCACTGTGTTGTTTCTGACATTTGGAACGGCGCATGTATTTAAGTGGAAGGAAACCGGCAGGGTAATTTCTAACTGCCACAAATTACCGGGCAACCTGTTTACGCAGGAATTGATGAGGCCAGATGAAATTGCATCTGTATTGCAAACTGCGCTTGATAAATTGAAACTGCTAAATCCAAAAATTAAAATTGTTTTAACCGTTAGCCCGGTACGTTACTTTGCATTTGGCGCTTATGAAAACACAGTAAGCAAATCGCATTTGTTTACGGCTATCCATACGCTACAACAAAGCAATCCTGAATTTTACTATTTCCCGGCTTATGAACTGATAATGGACGACCTGCGTGATTACCGCTTTTTTGCTGATGATATGCTGCATCCTAATCAGCAGGCCATTGATTACGTTTGGGATAGTTTGGGCAATACTTTTTTTGATAATGAGACTCGAAACCTATTACAGCAAATTGAGGAGGTGTTACTCGCTTTGAACCACAGGCCTAGAAACCCGGAAAGTGAGGCGCATAAAAAGTTTGTGGAGCGGAATTTGGAGAGGATGGAGGGATTGAAGCGGGAGTTTGGATTGAGGTTTGATTAAAGTTCAATTTTGTTATAATTTGCTTTACTAGTGTTAAGAACTTAAATTTGTAATATAGCCAGGCAATGAACGAAAATAAACAGGCAAAAAATGAAAAAGAATTTGATAATTGGGAAGAATTACCTTTGGGTGGCAGAAGGTATTGGTTTGATGTGAAAGGAAAGATGGGCGGATTTGCCCGTTATATTAAAATTACAGATGTTGAGGAGAATACAATTTCGTTTGTTCAGGAGATTTATAGTAATAGAGGGAGCCTTACATCAATTCATGAAAAGTATCCTGTAGATAAAGGACATCAAAACATATAAAATGCTTAACCGACAAATCGTTGCGCAACACTTAGGCGATTACCTTAAAGGCCAAACGTCTTTATCTACATTGGTAGATTGGGCTGAAATAGCCATTATGGAAGGAGATTTGGAACCAGGTAATGAAAAACTATTAATGCAGTTATTGGGGCGAATTGCCGCTGCAGATGTAAAAGAATTTGGGCTGCTTTGGGAGGATTGCGAAGATATAATGCAGCAACTGGGCTTTATTATAAAAGTAGATGTGCTGAAAGCCGCGTAAACTCCTATCATATTTGACAACTTTTAAAAAGTTATCAAATCTCAACAATTAAGCCTCAACTTCCTGTGCGGCTGCAACAACTTTGGTTTCAGCCTTTACAGCCTTATCAAACCTTTCATATATCGAATCAAAGGCCTGGTGATAATCTTTAAACTCGGTGCCCATCCACCTGTCCCACCATGTAAAATAGAGGCTGTAGTTGCCATTGAATTTGGCATGGTGCTGGTCGTGGTGGGTAGTGGCGGTTTTAAAGCGGAACAATGATTTTTTTGTAAATCCTTTGGGATAAAACCCGTAACCGCTATGCGATATCACATTCATGGACATCTGGAATAATTGCCAGATTAATAATGCATAAAAATTGATAGGAAAAATAAACACCCCAATAACATAAATACCGGTTTGCACTACGGCTTCAATAGGATGAAATGAGAATGCTGCAAAAGGACTGGGCGAAGTACTTAAATGATGCACCTTATGCACGTATTTGTATATAGCGGGATGATGCATCAATCTGTGTGTGAAGTAAAACCAGGTATCGTGCATTACAATCAATACCGGAATAGTTGCAAAGAAATAAAGCCAGCCATGGTCGCTGATGTTATCGTACATTTTGGTATAGCCATGCTTTTGAGCTATGTAGGTGAGCACGTCCAGAAAAACAATAACAAACAGGGTAATAACCGAATAGGTTATTTCGGTACGGGTAATACTGGCCGGGCGTGGTTTTTGTTGTATTTTCCTCAGGTTAAACCGGTCTTTAAAAACCATGTAAAGAAGAACAAATGCAGGTATAGTCATTATTCCAAAAATGACAGTGTTGATGATGAAATCTTCAACAATGTATTCAGCTAATTCACTAAATGGAATCATTTTAACGGAGAAAAATGCAGAGTGAACAGCCGGGGAACAGCCAACTCACCCCGCCCGCCGCTGCGGGCACCCCTCTCTTTGAAAAAAAGAGAGGGGAAATACATGATACAAAAAGCAGTTATTTCCAAATAAATTTATTCTTCTTCTACATGCGCATGTTCGGCCAGTGGAATGAAAACAAGGCCATTTTCAAAAGCATCTATTTTTATACCACCATGTTTATGAATTTCGCCACTTAGTATTTTCTTAGACAGCTCATTGATTATCTCTTTTTGGATAACGCGTTTTAAAGGACGTGCACCAAACTGAGGGTCAAAGCCTTCGTTGCCCAAATAATCCAAAGCATCATCAGTTATTTGCAATTCCATATCCTTTGTTTTCAGCAACTCACGTAATTGAGCCAATTGGAGGTCAACAATATCGCGTATCTGTTTTCTCATTAATGGACGGAACATTACTATCTCGTCAATCCGGTTTAAAAACTCAGGGCGGATGGTTTGACGCAGCCGGTTCATTACTTCTACCTTGGTTCTTTCTGTCACCTCGTCAACCGTGGCATCTGTTACATTGTCAAAGTTAGCCTGTATAATATCGCTACCCATATTAGAGGTCATAATGATAATGGTGTTTTTAAAATTCACCGTGCGGCCCTTATTATCTGTCAGCCTTCCATCATCTAAAACCTGTAACAGGATATTAAATACATCGGGGTGCGCTTTTTCAATTTCATCAAACAAAATTACGCTGTAAGGTTTGCGCCGAACGGCTTCAGTAAGCTGGCCGCCTTCTTCATAACCCACATATCCCGGAGGCGAACCCACCAAACGCGATACCGAATGTTTTTCCTGGTACTCGCTCATGTCAATCCGTATCATGGCATGTTCGTCATTAAACAACACTTCGCTTAATGCCTTACTTAATTCTGTTTTACCCACACCGGTGGTTCCGAGGAACAGGAATGAGCCAATGGGTTTTCTCTCATCCTGCAAACCGGCGCGGCTACGACGAATGGCATCGGCTACAGCAGTAATTGCTTCGTCCTGGCCTTTTACACGCTCGCGCAGTTTATCTTCCAGGTGCAGCAATTTCTCCTTCTCTCCTTCCAGCATTTTGGTATCCGGTATACCGGTCCATTTGCTGATGATGGCAGCAATATCTTCACTGGTAACTTCTTCCTGCAAAATCCTTTTCTCAGGTGATATTTTAGCCAGTTCCTTTTCGAATTTCTTAATATCGGTTTCGGCATCTTTTATTTTACCGTAACGAATTTCAGCTACTTTACCATAGTCGCCTTCGCGTTCCAGGCGCTCGGCATCAACCTTCATGGTTTCAATGTCGCGTTTGCGGCCGCTTATTTTATCTACAATTTCCTTTTCCTTTTGCCATTTGGCTTTAAACTCGTTACGCTCTTCTTTCAGGTTGGCCAGTTCCTCGTTCAACTCCTTCAACTTGCGTTCGTCGTTCTCGCGCTTAATGGCAGCCAGCTCAATTTCCAATTGCATAATGCGGCGTTCAATGCCATCCAGTTCTTCAGGCAATGAGTCCATTTCCAAACGCAGTTTGGCTGCGGCCTCATCTATCAGGTCAATAGCCTTATCGGGTAAAAAACGATCGGTAATATACCGGTCGCTTAAAGTTACGGCGCTGATAATGGCATCATCTTTTATCCGGATTTTATGATGCGTTTCATAACGCTCTTTTAACCCGCGCAGAATTGAAATGGCATCCTCAACACTAGGCTCATCAACCATCACCTTCTGAAACCGCCTTTCAAGCGCCTTATCTTTTTCGAAATACTTTTGGTATTCGTTTAAGGTGGTAGCACCAACTACGTGCAATTCCCCCCGTGCCAGTTCGGGTTTAATAATGTTGGCTGCGTCCATGGCACCTTCAGTAGCACCGGCGCCAACTAATGTGTGTATCTCATCAATAAAAAGGATAATGCGGCCTGCGCTTTCCTTTACTTCTTTTACAACGGCCTTCAATCTTTCTTCAAAATCGCCGCGGTATTTGGCGCCGGCCATCAATGCACCCATATCAAGTGCGTAAACAGTTTTGCTTTTCAGGCTTTCGGGTACATCGCCTTTTACAATGCGGTGTGCAATGCCTTCGGCAATGGCGGTTTTACCAACACCGGGTTCGCCCACTAACAAAGGATTGTTCTTGGTTTTGCGGCTAAGTATATGCATAACCCTGCGTATCTCTTCATCGCGGCCAATAACCGGGTCAAGCTTACCATTTTTGGCTTGTGCATTCAGGTTAATGGCATACTTATCCAGCGAGTTATATTTGGCATCGGCGCCCTGTTCGGTAACCTTGCTGCCTTTACGTAATTCAAGTATGGCGGCGCGCAGTTTCTTTTCCTGCAAGCCCGCATCTTTTAAAAGCTTGCTGGTATCGTCGCCTAATACAACCATAGCCAGTATCAGGGTTTCAACGCTCACAAAGCTGTCGTCAAAGTCTTTCAGCAGTTTATTGGCTGTCAGTACAAGTTTGCCAAAAGATGCGGATGGTTGAATATCTGCACTCTGACCACTGACCTTGGGGAGGGTTTTTAGTTTTTCCTCAACCTTGCCCAGTAAAATATTGCGGTTTACACCAGCTTTTTCAAGTATAAACGGAAGTGAGTCTTCGTCAACTTCCAACATGCCTTTTAGCAAATGGATAGTTTCTAATTGCGGGCTGCCACTGTTAAAAGCCTCCTGCTGGGCATGACTAAGCGCTTCAAGCGCCTTGGTAGTGAAATTATTTGCATTCATAGTTTAGTATTAAGTTGCAAGTATTTAGTATTAAGACAAATTCAAGCGCATAAAGTTGTCAATAATTGCTCCAAGATTTAATGAGGAAAATTTGGCAGATGGGTGATGGAAATCAATGACTTATAGTCCGATTATATCAGGAATGGATGGTAATTTTTTCCGATGGGTTAGGGGGCTATCTCGTGGTGGCTCTTTGCGCACGGTGTCTATTTGCTGAAGTTTGTCGCCGGGCAACCGCAAGGGATTGCCCCTACATAATTCCCATTACCTTATTACAGCCATTGAAAACAGTCATTCTAAAATGTCATTTGAAATTACCCTTTTCTATAGTGATTATCTTTTTGAGTGGGGGCCAATTACCATTGGAAAGCAATAAATGACTATTGGTGCGCTTTCGTAAAATCTCCAGGTTTTCCAATCTCTTTTCATAGCTATGGCCTGCCATTTCCTTCAATCCATGTTCTTCTGCTTCTTCAAATGAGTTGAAGAAAGTAATCTTCTTTTGTGAAGTTACAACCTGATATTGAACCACCGGTTCATTTACTTTATTGGGTTTATCAGCCATACTAAAGCAAAAATAATACTAATTAGATACCCATGCAGGGCAATCAATACAAGAGCTGCAAAACCAGCTAAAAGTGGAAAGGGGTGGTTTCCATGGAAAGGGGTCTTGAGAGATTAATATATTGATAATCAATTAGGTAATAAAAAAAGTGGAAACCACCCCTACCCCTTTCCAGGCTCTCCAAGGGCAACCGCGAGGGTTGCCCCTACAACATCGGCATATCAATAAACAACCGGATATTACCAGCTGCATCCTTGCTATTGTTCTTCATAGCCTCGTATATTTCAGGGCGGTCGTAAATAACAAAGTAGTTGTAATTATCTTTAATAATGCCCTTTTTAATGTCGTAGTAGGGGTCACCGGGGGTGCCGTTTAATACGGTTATATGCACCTTGTGTTCTTTGCGGTATTTATATGCCGCACCGCGTATTAGTTTCTTCACATTATCCGCTGGCCCAACCAGCAGGAATGGAACAAGTAGCTTATCGGTAATCTTCAGCGAATCAATAATCGTTAAAAGTCCGGTTGGGTTTTGCAATTTAAGGTGCAGGTAATCGCCCCAGTTCATAAAGAACCCGGCAGAAAGGATGTTTCCCTTTTCATCGGGTATCATATATATCCTGCTAGTGGGTGAAGATTTCAGAATACGGCCAACCATTTTATTAAACTTCTCTTCAGAATAAAGTTGGTTAAACACAAAGGTTTGCCGCGTTTCATTAATCATTAAGTAATACTGGTGCAGCTTCTCCTTGTCCTCAGAAATATCTACCAGTTTTTTAGCTGCGCCCGAACTACCCAAAAACAGGCTTGGGTGCGAGTTATTGAGCATAGGGAAGGTTTCGGAGAGTTTACCATTGCGCGCGCTGTTCATTTTCAGCGCATCGTTAATGGCCTGGTTCTCGCGGCCCATGCTGGCGTATACAAAGTGAATGTCTTTAAACGTTACAATATCCAGCAGGATGCTGAACATGGTAGTGAATATTCTTTTTCGGCGGTAAATAGGTTTGCCACCAACGGTGCGCTCGCTTAACCTGAGCACATTGTAATAATATCCCTGGTGCAATTCGCCTTTGGTATCTTTAAAATCAATGTGGTTGGCATGTATATAGCCAATCATATTATAATCGTGATTGCCTTTGCTATCAATGGCTTGCTGCGGATGCAGCATTATAATAACCGTGGCATCATCAAAAAAGTACTGCACCGATTCAGGAAACTTATGGAAATAGCTTTGGAAGGTAACGTTACCCTCTCCCTTTTCGTTTATGTGTTTTTCGGGCACTGAAACAACCTCGCGGCACTCGCTGTAAAAAAAGTCAGCATCATCGCGCAGATGAAAAGCCGATAAAACGGACGATATCTCTTTCATCAGGCTGATGGGAAAAGCCAGCATTACTAAGTCGCCATCAAATGCGTCGTCACATTCAATATCGCGGCTAACGTATTTTAACTGAGAAGGATTGACCGGGTCTTTTCCTTCAATGTAATAGTAGTGGCGTTTCTTTGAACTCATAGTCGTGATTTTATCATTTACAGGCTTTAAGCCCTGAACCTTGAGCAACAGCCCTGAGCTCAAAACTCATATCACATAACTCAAAGCTGCAAATAAAAATAATTTAAGTATGAGAATACTCGGGGTTTAACAATCCGAGCGTTTTGCCCACTTTATGGAACTTATCCAGGATAGTATCCAGGTGATGGTCTTCATGGGTAGCCATATAGCTGGTACGTAACATTTGCATACCCGGAGGGGTAGCAGGTGAAATAAAGGCATTTACGAACACCCCTTCATCGTAAAGCATCTTCCAGATTGCAAATGTCTTTTCATCATCGCCAATGATAACCGGTACAATAGCTGATTCTCCATCTACCACATTAAAGCCCATGTCGCGCAAACCAACACGGACACGGTCGGCATTCCTCCTTACCCGTGCAGCCAGTTCAGGCTGCTCTATTAATATATCTAAGGCTGCACTTGCCGCCGCCACGGAAGCCGGTGTTGGCGAGGCGGAGAATATCAAAGCCGGTGACTTATGCTTTAAGTAATTGATAACCCTTTCAGGCCCTGCAACAAAACCGCCCAGGGAAGCCAGTGTTTTGCTGAAAGTGCAAACTATCAGATCTACATCATCCTGTGCATTAAAGAAATGAGCAGTGCCCCGGCCTTTTTCGCCTAATACTCCAAAACCGTGGGCATCATCCAAAAACACATTGGCATCATATTTTTTAGCCAGTTTTTTAAGTTCATCTAGCTTAACAATGGTGCCGTGCGCACTGAAAACGCCATCGGTTACTATCAATTTGTTGGCGTCGGCAGGCACTTGTGAAAGCCTGCGTTCCAGGTCCTCCATATCGTTATGCTTGTAACGGATTACATTGGCACCGATGGAGGCGCCCAATAGGTTACCGGCAACAATACTTGCATGGTTGTCTTTATCAGAGAAAATATAATCCCCTTTACTGATCAACGGAAGAATTACGCCCTGGCCAGCCTGAAAGCCTGTACTAAACAAAAGCACAGCTTCTTTACCCATAAACCGGGCAATCTTTTCTTCCAGTTTATTATGAAGGTCAATGGTTCCGGTAAGGAAACGAGAGCCGGAACAACTGGTGCCGTATTTTTCGATGGCTTTTATAGCAGCTTCTTTTACCCTTGGGTGAGCCGTTAAGCCCAGATAGTTATTAGAACCTGCCATAACCACATGCCGCCCTTCCATGAGCACAACCGGCCCTTCGCTTTCCTCAATTGGACGGAAGTAAGGGTATATACCTTTCTCCTTTACTATCTCGGTAAGATTGTAATCGTAACACTTATCGAATAATCCCATGTTATCAGTTTAGTTAAATAAACGCACAAATCCTGTCTTCAGTTGTAATACAAAGATGAAATTATTTTGTGAAAATTTCGCAAACAGGGTTTGGCCGAGGTTTAGGGCTGTTGATAAATTGGGGCAAAAGAGGCAAAATAAGCTATTTTAGCATGATTCAGTTCCATTTTGCTCAATTTAAGGCGTTTTTGAAGCCTTGCATAGCGGTTAACAATTTATAAACTAAGAGCCGTTAAATCCCCGGAAAATGACCCTTGGCTTAAATGATAAAAGAATAGAAGGCAGATAAACGCCTACTTTGAAATTCCTTTGGTTCTGGCTATATATGCATCCACAAGGTCAGTTAAAGTGTTAAGCGAAACAGCGCCATTGGTTAATACTACATCATGAAACTGCCTGATATCGAACTTATAGCCTAATTCCTTTTTCGCCTTTTCGCGCAGTTCCAGTATTTTATTCATGCCAATCTTATAACCGGTGGCTTGACCCGGCCATATAAAATAGCGCTCTATCTCGTTCTCAATATCGCCTTTGGCATTGGCGGTATTCTTTACAAAATAGTCTATGGCCTCTTCGCGGGTCCAGTGTTTATAATGAATGCCAACATCAGCTACCAAACGCGCCGCCCGGAATATTTCCATAGATAAACGGCCGAAATCAGAGTAAGGGTCCTGGTATTTGCCAACTTCTTTGCCCAGCTTTTCGGCATATAAAGCCCAACCTTCAATGTAAGAAGTGAAAAATTCATGCCTCCTGAATTTAGGTATGCCTTTTAATTCCTGTGCAATAGCAATCTGCATGTGGTGGCCGGGTATGGCTTCGTGATAAGTAAGCGCTTCCATCTGAAACCGCGGCTCATTATTCATGTTGTAGGTATTTACATAATACCTGCCGGGGCGCGAACCATCCTCAGCCGGGTCTTCGTAAAAAGCACCTGCAGCACTCTTTTCGCGGAACTTCTCAACCTTCATAACAACCAGGGCGGCCTTAGGTAAGGTGCCAAAAAGGTCAGGCAATTTTACACGCATACTGTCTATATAGGTATTGGCATCTTTTAAAAGCGCTGCGCGGCCGTTATCGTCATTGCTGTATTTAAACTGAGGGTCGCTCAGAACAAACGCATAAAAATCTTTCAGCGAGTCGCTTTTAAAGTTCACATTTTTCATAATCACCTGCATCTCTTTTTGAATGCGCGCCACTTCTTTAATACCGGTATTAAACACTTCGTCAGGGGTCATATTGGTGGTGGTATGATACCTTAAAAGATAGGCGTAATAATCTTTACCTTTTGGCAGGTTCCATATACCATTGCTACCTTTGACTTTAGCTTTTGGTTCTAACTGCAACCAATAGTTCAGTAACTTTTGGTACGAGGCCTTTACGGTACTTTTTATTACATAAGCCGCCTGGCCCTCCAACTCTATTTCCCTGTTTTTATTAATGTGCAATTTCTCCAACTTCGATTTAAAATCCGATAACAGCACGTTTGCATCATTAGTGCTGTCGCAACCGGCAATAAAAGCATTTATGTCATCGGTAACATACTTGAAAGTGAAATACGGCGGAATAATACCCAGTGCCTCGCTCTTTTTCAGGTTATCAATAGTCTGGTCAAAAACCTTATCCAGCTTTTTTAAGCGCGACATGTAAGCAAAAACATCTCCCAGGCTATCCACTTTTTGAACATTCACCAAAAATGCCGGCAGGTCGTCATACACACCGCCCATCTGGCTAACCTCATAATTGTAATGCAGCCATTTTAAACCTTCTTCATTGCGCGCAATATCTTCCTCATACATCTTAATGCTTAGCGAAGTTTGTGCATCAACTGCTTTAAGGTTGAAGTTGCGCTTAATATATTCCAGGTTCCCTTTAGAAATGGCCAGCTCTTTTATGGCAAAATCATCAGAGCGGTCGCTCCATTCTCCATAGTTGGTTTTAAGTCCCAGGGTAGAAGCCATCTCCGGGTTGCGGTCCACCGACTCATCAAACTTCTTATCTAAAAAGTCATTTACTTTTTTCGACTCCTCAGCAATTTGGGCAGGGCTGCAGGTGCCACCGGCAGTAACCACTTTACACGAAACGAAAATCAAAAAGAAAACAAAACCCGGCACACATTTTTTCATGACTTGGATAAATTATAGTTAAACAGATTCTACCTTATTTATTTTACATAGCCAGCTTAAATGCCCGGTGTGCATGGCCTCATGCCTGATGGCATGGATTACCATCATACGATTGGTTTTAATACCGCCGAAACCAAAGCCAAGAACATTTTCAGCTTCCATTTCTTCATCACTAAGCGTAATTACATGGGCCATGGCTTTTTCATGCACCTCCTTCATTGCGGCCATTACTATTTTCATATTATGGTCGTTGTGATGTAAATCGCCACTGCTTTTAATGTTATAGCTATCCAGCCAGTCCAACTCCACAGGCTGGCCACCCGTGCCCTTCAGAATCAGAAAATTTTCAGCCCAGGTGATATGCGAAGCCAGCCAAATGACGCTGTTTAACCGGGTTCCGTTTACTTCCCAGTGTTTATACGGATCAACTTCCTTTAGCAGACTGAGGTACCAACGCGTAAGGTCGCGTGTTTTCTGAAACGTATCGCTCAGAACATTGGCTTCTTTATTTGACATAGTTTTGGTTGGGTAGTGAAAAACGAAAATACAAGAATAGATGTAAGAAGCAAGCCGCTTTTACCAGCAGGGCGTGCCCCGCGCCTCACCAAGTTTATCCCGCAGCTTTGTGCGGCAGGTTTTTCGCGGATTTTATCCCGATGCTTCATCGGGAACTCCCCGGCTTCGCAAAGCCTTCGCGGAGTTTATCCCGCAACTTTGTGCGGGAGGCTTTCCACTACTTTTCTTCACCCAGCACTGGACTTTTTGTAACCCCTGCTACTGCGGAACAACTTTTAATAGTCAGCTTTTTTCAGGACAACGCACTGAAAGTAGCGTAATATAAGAGCATCGGTTGAAGCTTCTACTTTTTCTTTTTCAATTTCTTTGCAGTGGTTTCTATCTGTTTAATAAAATCTTCTTCTACCCTCGAAAGTTGACTTGTATTTTGCCCAACAAATTTGTCGTATTCTTCTTTTGCTTTGTCGATAGCTTGCTGATGACTTATAGCGCCGGGATGTTGTAATATTTCTTTTCCGGTCATTTTCAAAAAATCATCCAGGCGCTGTATCCAATCCTTCATATACATGGGGCGTAGGTTTAGCGCTTGCAATTCTGCAACCTCTAAATAAGCAGTTACCATTCTGTTTAGTATGTTCAACTCTTTTTCGTTCAGGTAGTTCTTTGCAATTTCTGTTTCCTGTTGTGTTGGGTTTTTGCCTTTAAAACTGGTTAACCCTAAATTTGGCTTGGCAGCGTCAATTCTATAAAAAATCACTTCCGCTGCTGTGTTACCATGGGCGGCCCAGTGCATTTTGTTTTGCACGGTTTTAAAAAAAATCTTTGATATTTCTACGGCAGCGTTATAATCAATACTGGTGGCATAAATGTCAAGGACTTTACGCCAAAACACTTTTTCCGAACTTCGTATATCACGTATGCGGGCAAGTAATTCTTCAAAGTAATTGCCCCTTCCACCATTTTTCAATAAATCATCATTAAGAGTAAACCCTTTTACAATATACTCCCGAAGCCGTTGTGTAGCCCATATTCTGAATTGTGTGCCCCTGGCCGATTTTACCCGGTAACCAACCGAAATAATTACATCAAGGTTGTAAAAGGATGTTTCGTAGGCTTTGCCATCGCTGGCAGTTGTTCGGAAATTCCGAACAACTGAATGTTCGCTTAATTCACCTTCCTCAAAAATATGTTTGATATGCCCGCTTATGGTTGACTTTGATTTTTGAAACAGTTCACAAAGTTGCGCCTGGGTTAACCAAACAGTTTCATCATCCAAACGTGTTTCTATTTTTGTTAAACCATCTTCTGTGGTATAAATTATTATCTGCGATTTATTTTCCATTGAACTTCCGGTTTTGCTTTATTCTATCCTCTTCTACCCCATTACCCAAATATATCGGGCAAACATAAAAAAACACATCATGCTTGCTTTAAACCCGAAATGTGGCGAAATATATCAGCATCCTCACCTTATTTTCAAAACCGGTAATCCCAGTGCCTCTAAATCGCGGTTAATATTGCCTATGTCGGCATTTACCAATTCCCATCTCATGCCAAACTGATCAAACCGGATATGGAGCCCCTCAACAGCTTTAACAACCTGCTCAGTTGGTGTTACATCCGCCGCCTGAAGTATATTGAACAACGATTGGTCTGATTCTTTTATAGCGTCTACACTTTCATCTTTACTTCCCGGAGGGGTGCTTTGTAAAGCATCCAGCCTGGCCGACATATCTTTTAACCGCGTGCTCATGCTATCGCTCACTTTTGGCAATAACGCGGTTATTTTGTGTTGCAAAACATTTATAGCCTCGGTACCAGCTATCATTTGCTTTTTTTGCTCGTAACAAATCATTGATAAATCGTACTGCTGCTTCAAATCCTCTTTTGAGGCCTTTACCCTGGGGTCCATTACCAGGTAAAAAGCCTGCACCTCTTCGGTATTTCCTGCCCTTAACCTAACAGTATAAATACCCGGCACCATCCATGGCGAAGTAGGCTCCGGTGCGGTATTTTTATACACTGCTGAAATAGGATAGGATGCAGGCTCGTTGGTAGGTTCGTAATGTAAATCCCATATAAACCTGTGCGCCCCCGGTTCAGCCGAAAGTATCTGCTGCGGCCTTACCCAGTACAAAGGAATATTTACATCCGGAATTTTATATACCGTATCGTAATTGTAAAAGTGCCTCACCAGCTTTCCATCAGCGTCAAAAATATCCAGCGCTATCATGTTTACTTTATCTTTCAGGTAGTAATCAATCACAGCACCATCCGGAGGGTTTTGCCCGGTTGGCTCATCAGGCGGAAGTGGCGTATCGGGGTTCATGTTCCATCTGACCCGGTAAGCGGGCGAAGGGCCATATAAAATAACGCTCTTTTTCATTAGCTCCGGGGTCAGTTGCCGCAGTGGGCTTATATCATCCAATATCCAGAACGAGCGGCCGTGTGTAGCCACAATAAGGTCGTTATCCTTAATCACCAAATCGCGGATAGAGGTCGCAGGCATATTTAACCGCAGCGATTGCCAGTGGCCTCCCTCGTCAACTGAAAAGTAAACAGCTCTTTCAGAACCGGCAAATAAAAGCCCTTTCCTTACCACATCTTCGCGCACCACATTAATGGGGTCATCAGGCAAGCCGTTAGTTATTTCCTGCCATGTTTTTCCGCCATCATTGGTTTTAAAAATATGCGGGTGCATATCATCGCACCTGATGCGGTTAACTGCAACATAAACGGTATTAGCATCCGTATGGCTGGCATCTATCATTGATATTTTACTCCATGATGTAATCTGAGGTGGTGTAACATTACTCCAGGTTTGGCCACTGTTACTAGTAACCTGTATCAGGCCATCGTCCGTACCCACCCATATAATATTGCTGTCAACCGGCGAAGGGGCAATCGTATAAATAACCCCGCGCGGGGCCATGGTTTTCATATCCTCCGTTTTGTATACACCTACGCTGGCCGGTACATCATAAGTACTGCGTGTAAGGTCCGGGCTGATTACCGACCATGAATGTCCTTCATCATAAGTTTTGAAAAGCACATTCCCCGCATAAAACTTCAGCCGGGGATTGATGGGCGAAAAAACAACCGGCGCTGTGCGCAAAAAACGGTAATGCTCTTTATTAACCGGCGCCGGTGAAATATCCTGAACCTGACCAGTGCGTTTATCATAACGCGATAACTTGCCTCCATAAATAATATTGGGATCCAGGGGGTCGGCAACTACATAACCATATTCCTCTGCCCCTACCGGGTGCCAGTCGCGAAAGGTAATAGCCCCATCATTACCGCGTGAAGAAATACCTACTGAGCCGCTTTCCTGCTGGCCTCCATACACGTTGTAGGGAAATGCATTATCGGCACTCACATGATATAATTGTGCAGTTGGCTGATTGTACCACGAGCTCCAGGTTTGCCCGGCATTTACCGTAACCGCAACGCCCTGGTCGCCGGCTAAAAGCATAATATCTGTATTATCAGGGTTTATCCATAACCGGTGGTAATCATCACCACCCGGTGCGCCTTTAATACCGGTCCAGGTTTTACCTCCATCTACTGATTTCCACACTACCACGTTTACATCATAAACAATGTCAATATTTTTGGGGTCGGCTTTTATTTCAGCAAAATCATCGCCCCGTTCCCACAGTCTTTTATCTCCGCTTAGTTTTGTCCATGTCTCACCGGCATCATTACTCCGGTAAATACCAGCTGACCCGGCATCGGCATTTACAGTAGCATATAAAATATTGTGGTTACTTGCTGCAATGCAAAATCCAATGCGGCTCAATCCCTGCTTGTAAGTTGGCAAACCCGTGGTAAGCTGTTTCCAGGTATTACCGCCATCCACCGATTTGTATAAACCACTTTTAGGGCCCTGCCATTTTCCGTTTTCCCATGGGGCCTGGCGCGCCGCCCATAAATCGGCATAAATTATCTGTGGGTTTACCAGGTCAATTTCAACCTGCACAGCACCGGTGTTCTCGTCAAAGTATAATACTCTCTTCCAGGTTTTGCCACCGTCAGTTGTTCTGAAAACGCCTCTTTGTTCGTTAGGGCCATAAGGATGCCCCAGCACCGCTGCAAACACCCTGTTTTCGTTTTTGGCATCAATACACAAACCACCTATTTGCTGCGCCTCATTAAGCCCTGTGTTTTGCCAGGTTTTCCCCGCATCATCTGACCGGTAAACCCCATCGCCAACCGAAAGGTCGGGCCGCTGAAGTCCCTCACCACTGGCCGCATAAACTACATTGGGGTTTGAAGGCGCTAGGGCAACATCACCGGTTGAACCGGTGGGCTGGTCATCAAAAACAGGGTTCCAGGTGCGGCCAAAGTCATTGGTTTTCCAAACCCCGCCATTGTTAACACCGATATAAAAAACGTTGGGTTGTTTAGCTATACCCGAGGCACCCACCGTTCTTCCACCCCGGTAAGGGCCTATCATCCGCCATTTTAAATTATGGTAGTAGGTGCTATCAAATGTTTGCGCAAAGATTACATTTTGGAGGAAACAAAAACCAAACAGCAATAGGGCACCGCTTTTAACTGTATTGAACATTTTCATGGCTGAAAAGTAATAGAAAAGATTTGTTGATTAGCTACAAACTGAAAAGCGATGATTGCCGCAACTGGCGTTTACAATCTGGGCGTGCCCCTCGCAAAGCCGCGGGTCGTGCTATCCGCTACAACTCCTCGCTCCCAAAGCATCGCTGCGGGGTTTCCGCTGCTATCACTCACGCGAACAGCCAGCCTCGGCATTGCAGTTTTAGTCTTCCCTTCGGGGACGGGAGGCTGCCTTTACACCCCAAAAGTGTCAACCCATTTCAGTACTTAAGCAAATTCAATTAATTCATTATCAGGCAACTGTAAGCAAATTTTGTGTCAACCCNNGTTGGTTTCGTGTTGGGTGTAAACGGTTTGGCCAAGCATGTTGCAGATGCTTAAATCGGCGGTGGTTAGGTTGGCTTGGGCAACGGTAATATCTAATTCGTTTGTAAATGGGTTGGGGTAAACGTTTAATTGCAGGTTGGTGGTAATATTTTTAATGCCTTCACCATAACCGGTAAAGCAAAATTTTACAATCCAGTAATCATTTGTTTGCTCAGTAGTATCCCAGTTTGGTTGTGTTTTGTAGCCACCAATACCCGAAACGGTTTCTGCCGCAACAGCGTAGCAATTGTCATTCGTTTGAATTGCGTAACCATCATTATTGCCAGGGGTTAAAATGGTTTTATCCCATTGTACATTACCCATGGCATCTGTTTTAATAATCCAGGTTTGAACCTCTGCCATATTATTTTCAGATTTATCTCCCCCAGCTGAGCCGCCAGCATTAAGGCCGCCGGTTGTATTGCCGGAAAACAAATAGCCGCCATCAGTGGTAAGCGATATGTTTGTTAGGTCGTCAGCACCCGGGCCACCATAATCCTTATCCCATAGCTTGTTACCCACTGTGTCTAACTTTATTATCCAATAATCTTCATCGCCAAACGTATTTTGGGTTTTATCGCCGCCGCGATCAGCCGCCGTATACCCACCTAAAATATAGCCGCCATCAGTAGCTTGTTGCAGGGCAAAAAACTCGCATGAGGTACCTGTACCTGCCCCAAATCTTTTATCCCATTGCTTATTTCCGGCACTATCAATTTTTACTACCCAATAGTCAATGAAACCACTGGGCGGTTGAGAAATGTCACCTCCGCTATCAGACTCGGTTGCTCCTCCCAGAAGATATCCCCCATCGGCTGTTTGTATAAGAGAAACGAGTTGGTCAAGGCCTGTTCCGCCAAATCTTTTATCCCATTGCTTATTTCCGACACTATCAATCTTTATAACCCAATAATCGGAAGTTTGCAGCGAGGGATCCCAATTAGGCTGCGTTTTATCGCCACCGGTATCTGACCATGATGGGCCGCCCATGATAAAACCTCCGTCATTAGTTTGTTGGAACGCATAAAGGTATTCGTCCATAGTCCCCCCATAGTCTTTATCCCATTGCTTATTACCTAAGGCATCTGTCTTAACAATCCAGAAATCACCGCCACCCCAACCTAATGAGGTTTTATCATAACTGGTGTCAGAGCCGGTAAAGCCACTTATAATATATCCCTCATCAGAAGTTTGTTGAACTATCCATATAAGATCATCGCCGGAAGTACCAAATCTGACATCCCATTGTTTATTGCTTGTAGAGTCAATTTTTACTATCCAATAATCATATCCCCCCCTGCAATTCTGTGTTTTATCTCCACTAATTGGAGATTCTGACTGGCCGCCTAATATATATCCTCGGTCAGTCGTTTGCTGAAATGAAAAAAACTCATCATCGTTGGTTCCTCCGAAACGTTTATCCCAGGTTTCAATAGTGGGAGCTTGTGAATATCCCACTTTAATAACCATTGATAGTATAAGTATGAAATTCAGCGTTTTCATGTTACTAAAGATAACTATTTTATTGCAGAGCGGTTTAAAGTTTAGCCATTTTACCGGTATAAAATCTGCCGTTTAGTTTTAGCCTGTAAATGTATATGCCGCTGTTAACAGGCGTGGCATCCCAAACCAACTGATGACTGGTGCTGCCATAAGGTACCTGGCTGTTGTTGGTATATACCGGCCTTCCACTTAAATCTTCAACCTTCAATTCGACGTTACTACCAGCGGTTATATTGCTAATGGTTATTGTAAAAGTATTTTCAGATGGGTTTGGGAATACCCTGATTTGAACAATACTATTTGTACTTTGCTTTGAAACAGGAATACTATCGGTAGTGCTATCGACAACCAGCGCTTTAGTTTGCGTATTGACATTATTAAGTGGGGGCGGGTCGGTATTCCCACAGAGTTGGCATGGTGCATCATTATTGGCAGGAGTCCAGTCTACCTCGTACAGCTTTGCGTTGCTGCCTGCATAATACAGCCTGCCGGGAATAGTATCCTGCTCAAGCACCAGTGGCCCGTTTACAGTCACATTATAATTTAATGCAGTTTTATTCCAGTTGCCGCCTGTACTGAACCGTGAAAAAGGGTCGTGGTCGTTAAAATAATACCATATATTGTTATCGGTACCAACGTAATAAAGGGTGCTTTTATCGTAGCTTAATGTAAGGCATGATGCTGCATTGTTTACCGAATCGCAGAAAATGGTGTTGTTGCCGACTGAAATTGGCGTGTTGCTGCTAAGTACATTATCGCTATTGGCTGCCTCAGTACTTAAATGACCCAGTATAGTATAGGTAAGGTCGTTAGGATTTGAAGCGTTATATTGGGCCGAATAATAGCGTACGGCGTTATTTACATCAATAAAATACAGGCGTTGGTTTACATCGTCCCACGCAAGCGAGTTTTTTACAATCTGTACACCGGAATTTATTGCAGTTTCTTTCCAACCGTTGCCGGGGTTTGTGCCCCACCAACATAGCTGGTGCAGGGTATGGTTGGTGGTATTATTATAAAAACACCAGCAGCCGCAGGGATCCATTACTACCTCGCCGGTTGCGGTGCCATCGGTTGTAATCTGACCCAGGTTGCCATTATAAGGATCCCAGCACCAGATATTATTATCAGTGCCTTTAAACCACACCCTGCCCAGATTATCAACACTAATATAGCCGGCGCAAAAATTAATTTGCTGGCCGGCATTAAAAACGTTGCCGCTTTTAAATGCACGAAATTCTTGCCAATTACTACCCAAGTTAACGTAATAGCTAATTCCGTTAAGCGTATTCTGATAGTAAATAACATTAGCATTTAACTGGGTTGAGAATACGGGAGTAATAAAACCTTTTACATCGTTAGGCGCTGTTATTAAGTGCCGGGTCCAGATTACCTGCCGGTATTCGTTAACGGTACTGGTATAATAAACGTAAGAAGCGTATATACGTTGTTCAACAGACGTATTACGGTTATAAGTATAAACCCTGCCATTAACATTATAAAATAATTGAGTGTTATACACGGTGTTCAAAATACCTATATTACAACCTGGTGTTATAGAAGATGATGTTTGAGAAGGGTTGTTTACTACCAGGGCAGGTATATTGTTCATTGCTACCACGCCAACCTGGCCGGGGGTTTCGAGCGTATAAGGGCTTGCAGTGCCCCGAAGGTTTTGGAAACATTGTGCAGTAGTATTGGTACTTGCAGGAGTGTAATACCTGAGATAATCTATATGCATGGAAATTGTGCCGAGGTAACTCAGGGCCGACATCTCAATCGTCCAAAACGCACTATCGTTCATTTGGTATGCTGTCCAATCGGAATGGCCATTAGCTGTATTTAGGGCGCCATAATTATAAATCCAAAAGGCCTTACCATCAATAAAATAGGTAATCTGGCCCTTAGCCCATTCGGCGGTCCAAGTACGCCAGTTGCTGCCATACCCACATGGGGTTTGTTTTTCAACGTTGTAAGCACAGCCATTACTTGAACCATTAGGGGCTACACCAGTTCCAATCCCATTATTGCAACCATATTCGGTATTACAATCCCATTTGCCTACCCCGCCCCTGGCGTTAGTACCATAACCGGTGGTGGGGTCACCGCCGCCTGGTGCCCATAAAGGCCCATCCATTATGTCAAGTTCGTTATAGCCGTTAGGGCTTACAAACCTGGGGGCGGTAAGGGAATCGTGATTGTTAGAACAACTGGGCACATTATTGTTCCAAAATTCCATGTTGGGGCGAAAGGGGATGATAATATTTGGAGTATCTGTATATAAAAAATGGGCCGCAGGCAATAGTGCGCGCATTTCAATAATACCGGGCTTAGTGAGGTCCATAGGGATATTGGAATAAAACATACCGTTGCTGATAAGTAATGAATCAGCATCGCAGGCTCCGGGTGTTAAATTATGATTAAAGGTGTAATAGTTCCCTGTTGTACAGGTTCGGCAGTTGAGGTCCTGTTTAGCGAGTAACTGGACAGTCCCATTGGCAAATGTTACCTCCCCGTGGTCGCCGGGGCGGGTACCGCCATCAGGCGGCGATATTCCGTTTTGCAACATAAAGCCATCTACATCGGCCAGAAAGTTGCCTTGCACGTGATCGCAACCAATATTCTTATTGTTGGTACAAACTCCCGAATAATCATCGTATGCACCGGTAACGCCCTGTTGCCCGATAATCGCCGAACCCGGCCAGCCCAGGCAATGGGCTAACGACCATTGTCTTCCAAATGCTGGATTGTCACCAGGCAAAGGCTTCTGATATTCAAACTCGTCGCTCCAGATTCTATTATATACCCAATTCCTTTTATCTAACAAGCCGGTGACAAGTAATTTGTAGGCGGTGCTTGCGCTGCTGCTTGCACCACGGCTTACGTTGCCGCTTTTGGCATCTTTACTGCGCAAATAAAATACGGTATCGGCGGGGGTTGGCAAAGTAAAACTGATGGTGGCTGGTGAGGCCAAAACGGTTGAGGCGGAAAAATCGGGGTTAAAAGACCATTCAATTTCATCGGCCCCTGTTCCGGCATAAATGCTACCAAAATTAAAGGTTACCTGTTGGGGGCTGTCAACGGCAATTCTTTGCGGGGCAGGGGCAACGGGGGCATCAATATAAGTTATGTTAACGGTTAAATAAGCCGTGGTGGTATCGCAACCCGGCAGGCCGCAGGCGGTAGCTTTAATGGTAAAGCTATTACCGGCTATACTATCCAACGCACCGGTAAGGCTGTCAATAACAGCAGTGCCGCTTACAATGCTGTAAGTGGTTTGGGTGCTGTTGGCGGCATACGCATAATAGGGCGCCCATGAGGTATCGTGCGCACTGATTAAGGCATCGCCGGTAACAAAAACGGGGGTATCAACCGGCTGAATAGCTACTACATATATGCTGGTATCTATGTAAACAATACTGTGTGTTGCAGTGTCGGTACCAATTATGTTAAAGGCGGTGCTGGTGTCAATAAATCCGGTATTAAGTATAAGGGTGCTATCGTTGCCCATGCTGCTATCAACTGTGGTACTGGCTAAAACCAGTTTATATAATACACCTGGAAGCGAGTTTTGAACGGAAGCAATGGTAGCATTGCCCGCGCAAATAACCTGTATGGTGTCAGGTATGGTGTCTATAACAGATATAGTATTGGCTATAGCTATTGTGGTTATGGCATAGCTGGTACAACCACTAACGCTATCGCGGCTTTTGAGCCATATTAAAGTATCGCTGCCGGGAGGAATAGTTACTGCAATAGTAGCCGGGCTGGTGTCTGTATGTGCAATAGTAAAGTTGCTATCAAGTGCCCATATTATTTGGTTGCCGCCAATGCCGGCAGTAACGTTATTAAATGTAAAAGTGTAAGTGGTGTCAGTAAGAACAGCCTGGGGAGCAACGTTAGCCGGGGTACCTATTTTGTAAGTATATATGGTTAAGTAGGGTATTAACTGAATATTACAGCCGGTGGTAGTATCGGTTGCCGTTACAATAAAAGTTGTGTTGCTATCAATAGCGCCGGTGCTTAATGCAAGCGCGCTATCATTACCGTAGCCGCTGCTGATAACCGTACTGTTAACAATAAGATTATATAGAATACCCATTTGAGAAGTAGAGACATAAATATTGCTGCTGCTGCCCCGGCAAACAATAGAATCCTGTTGCGTGGGAGTGAGGCCGTATATTGGTGGGCCTATCAGTAAAAAGGAAGAAGGGGCACCGGTAAACACAGGATAGGATGAAACTACCCTTATTCGGTAATGTTTACCACCAGTAACAGTTAAAGATTTAGTGGATTTTATTGTATCGTAGCCCAAGATAGAATCAACACCAATAGTTACCGGACTGGCGAAACTGCCCGATGAGTCGGCTAACTGCGCAGTAAAAATATTGCCGGAGCCATAGATGCCCTGTGCATTGAAGGGTATGTTTATTGTGGAACCTACACAAAAAGGGCCGCCGGTAACATTGCCAACTGTTATTACATTGCCGGGTTGTTCAAAGCCCACTGTTATAATATTGCTGCCGCCCTGCAATACGCTGCTAAAAGCCTGGCCCATGCTATAGTTAACTACATTGTTGCCGCCCTGCAGGGTGCCGCCCTGGGTGGGCAGCACAGTAGGGTTTATTTGTTGTGCCTGTAGGGCAAATACCCATAATAAAACATGGATACATAATTTTATTTTCAGTTTCATTATCTGCAATTTACATAGGTTAAAAAATTATGAGAACTGCATTAATGTAAAATATAACCGTATATATAAATATCGGCGGTAGCGGTGGAGGCGGGTGGGGTCTGTATGGAAAAATAGAGGGAATTACCTACTACTTGACAGATAGTCGTGCCACCGAGAATACCTATTGCACGTAGAACTATATTGGGCGTATTGGGAAGGGTGCCGGTGCCATAAGCGGTCCCAATATTATAACCGCTCCTGTCGGGTCCGGTACAAAACGAACTGCCCAGTCCTACTAATGATGCAGAGCCGTTGGTTAACAGAATATCGGTTAAAATAAATGCGGTGCCACCCGATAGGGTAACCACCTGGTCGCCCGAATAGGAAGCAGCCGATACCACGGCTATAGCCGGTGGTGTATGGGTTACAACCACGCTGGTCCCTGAATTATCGCCAACTATTAAATCCCCAGGCAATACCGTCCCGTAATATAAATCAATGGCCATATTCGCCGACCCATCATCAGTTACTATTATACCGTAAGCCCCGGATGTATAGTCATTAAACCATTCCCCGGCCATAAATGTACTTGCCAGTGAATCATAAGCAATGGCCGAATAGTTATCATACAAAGTATCTCCATTAGGAAACACGCCCGATGGTGTTGATATTGTTAAGGACGTTCCGCTTACACTTGCCACTGTTCCGCCATTTCCCTGCGAATCGGAAACCGGGTCGCCAACTGAAAAGGAACCCGATACTCCGCTTATTGTAAATGAAGCCGAGGTGCCAAGGTTCAAATTAGCGCCCGTTAAAATACCCAACAACTTCACTGCTCCCCCGCTTCCCCAGCTTAACTTACCATTGCCTGCCGTGTCGGTAAGCACCGAACCGGCAGCCCCATGCCCGTTTGGAAATGTATAAGCGGCATTGGCTGCTGCACCCGTTGCCATATTGATGCTTGCTGTTTTACCATCGGTTGCTACCAGCTTTAACTGGTTGCTAACCACCTGCCCGTGGTTAGTTGAATCTAATACCGTTAGGGTAGTTGAATCATGTAAAAAGCTAAGATTGTTATTGGCTTTAAACGTTGAATCGTTTTGCCATGAACCTACAGCAGCAGGAGTACTTTTAGCCATAGCTGCCGATGCGGCGTATAACGCAAAGGGAACGCTCATCATTTGCGGGCTACCCATGGTGGTATAACTGCTTCCGCCGCTGGGGTCTAATTCTACCTGCAGAAATTGGCTTCCGCCACTCCAGTTTATAGTGTTAAACGCGCCTGTAACCACGGTGCCTGCCCCTATTTGAAGGTTTACCAGGCCCAGCTTATCGGTAGTGTCGCTTTGGGTTTCGCTGTAAACTGTAGTACCAGTACTACTGCCGCTATGCACCGTAAAGCGAAAAGAAACATGTTGGTTAGGCAGCGGGTTCCACGCAGTATCGCGTATAACACCCTGCCACGCAATAAACTGGGGAGCCTGGGCGCTTGCGGTTTCAATAAAAAGAAAGCCTAAAATAAAGAAAGGGAGGAAGTTCTTCATAGCAGATTTTGTTGTATAAGGGTTTGGGTTTGGGTTATTGCTTTTATAAACAATAACCAAACCTAAAAATAATTATTCTAATTACAAAATTTTCCTCTAAAAAAAATATTGTATATTATTTTAATAATACCCGGTATTCCGTAGTCTATT
>PMXD01000288.1 GCA_003165895.1 Bacteroidota bacterium
TCCGGTTGGCGGGGACGCCAACCGGAGTCATCGTGGTTGGCGTCCCCGCCAACCACTTGTATGCTGAGCGATAATTTGGCATGCCCCCTGGCCAACGAATGCTTAATCTTCTTTTCGCTTTTCCAAATTCTCCAATATCTGCAATATCAAAGCATTCTGGTTTTCAAGATGCAGTAGAATATTCTCAATCTCAAGCTCAGCCTTAATGTTAACGTTAAAGTCGGCCTCGGCCCGCTCATCGGCATGTAAGGTTTGCTGGTTTTGCCCCACCATAATCAGCGGCATCAACAATATTTGTATCAGATTGGAGAGAAATAGCCAAAGCACAAATGCAGGGTAAGGGTCAAAACGCAGCGCTTTGGGGCTCAGGGTATTCCACAACAGCCAAATAACCGTCCAACCGAAAATAATCAGAAAAAAACCCATGCTGCCCACATTTTCAGTAATCCAAACCGCCAGTTTATCCATCCTGGTTAGCGGCTTTTTCTTTTTCAGGTAAAAGCTCTTAACTGGTTTTAAAAGTTTCCGGAGTTCAGTAATGGTTTTCGGTTTTATGTTTTCCATTTTTCATTCATTTATGTTTTGATAAAGCCAAAGGTATTACAGCGTATACAAATTTCTAAGAGGCTGTTATAAATTTAAGAAAAGAAAATACCTGTTAACGCAAAGGCCGCCCGAATGGAACGGGCAGGAACACCAAAAATATACTCCTTTGTGGCCTTTGTATTGGCATTTACCTTTGTGCTCTTTGTGTTAAACTGCATTTGGATTTAATTTTAAACAGCTTCTAAATCCCATAGGGTTTAGGGGCAAAAAAAAGAGCTTCACAAACGTGAAGCTCAAGATTTCGAACGGTATAGAATTATGGTTATGCCAGTTTTACGTTTACTGCATTCAATCCTTTTTTACCTTCCTGAAGTTCAAAGGTTACTTCTTCACCTTCTTTAATTTGGTTAACAAGACCTGATACGTGTACAAAGTATTCTTTATCAGAGTCATTGTCTTTGATAAATCCGAAACCCTTTGCTTCATTAAAAAACTTTACTTTTCCTTTTTGCATAAAATATTTATTAAATTTCGCCAAAGATAAAATTAATTACGGATAATTGGGGCTTTTGCTAAAAAAATATCATCCCTCCAGCGTAATTTCCTCTGAATTAAGCCTGTATAAAGGCGATTACACCTCTGATATTGCCTTTAAAAATAAATAACTCGCCAATCTGCCTTATATTTGCGCCAGGTGCCAAACCGTTCTGTAGGCTACCGCAAGAGAGTTTACAGAAAGCGCGGGCAGTGGTGAAAGCCATTGCCCTTTTTTTAAGCCTTTATATAAGTGCCCCTCCGCACTTATGCCGCAGGAAGGCAGGTTTACGAATTTAAACGATACTATACCCTGCGGTATATACCGGATGGATTCCTAAACCTACCTGCTTTCGGTATAACTCAAAAGATTTGCCTTTATTTGTTCATCAACCTGTTATACAACATTATGTTCAATCTTATTAAAAACTTTCCCCAACAATTGCTTCATGCCGTTGAAATAGGCGAAAAGGCTGTGCTTAATGGCAAATTTGAGCATCCTATAACCAATGTTGTGGTATGCGGCCTGGGTGGCTCAGGTATTGGCGGCGATGTTTTATCTGAACTTCTGCGTAACGAATTAGGGGTACCTGTTACCGTAAATAAAGGTTATTCCCTGCCTGCGTCTGTTAACAGCTCAACCCTGCTTATCCTCTCCTCCTACTCTGGCAATACCGAAGAAACTATAGCCTGCGCCCGTGCTGCTGTAAAAAAGAAAATACCCGCAACCTGCGTTACCAGTGGCGGAAAGCTGGGCGAACTTGCCCTGAAACATAATTGGGATTCAATTGAGATACCCTCAGGTTTTCCACCAAGGTGTTGCCTGGGATATTCGGTAACCCAACTGTTTTTTATCCTCCACCATCACGGGCTTATAAACGACGATTTTAAAGCCAGCCTTATCCGCAGCGCCTCGTTTATGGAAGGTGAACAGAAAAAAATGCAGGAAGAAACCGAATACCTGGCTGCCCGCATACTTAAAAAATCAGTTATTGTTTACGCTGAAGATAAATACCAAAGTGTTGCACTACGCCTTAAACAGCAGATTAATGAAAATGCCAAATCGCATTGCTGGCTGAATGTATTTCCCGAACTGAACCACAATGAACTGGTGGGCTGGAGCAAAGCCAACGAGCACCTGGCCGTGCTGGTATTAAGAACCGGTGATGAAAACCCGCGCAACACCCTGCGCGTTAATTTTACCGAGAACGTGCTCCATAAAATCTCTCAGCCTTTCCACGAAATACACGCTAAGGGCCACGATGCTTACGAAAAACATTTCTACCTGATACACTTTGGCGATTGGCTGTCTTATCACCTTTGTGTAATGCAGGGTTACGACCCGTTTGATATTGATATATTAATAGCTTTAAAAGAGCACATGAGCAGCATAAGCGAATAGTAGAATTGCCAACTGAGAAGCATTAAAAAATTAATACAAAATGCAATTTAACACAAAGNNATTGAACTTTGTGTGCTTTGTGTTAAACTGTATTTCCTTTTCTTAATTTTTAATGGTTTTTGAGTAAATAAAGCCTTGTTTCGCACCCCACAACTAAGTAATAATGTCCGTGAAGAATGATATAACAGATGAAGATGATGTAACCGGCGCTTCCGGCGAGCAGGGCGATGACCTGGTAGAACTGGTCACCCTGAAAGTCGACAAAGGCCAAACGCCCATCCGTATCGACAAGTTTTTGCATGTTCATATAGGCAATACCGTTAGCCGTACCAAAATTCAAAATGCAGCCGACGCAGGCAGCATCCAGGTAAACGGCAAACCGGTAAAATCCAGCTACAAGATCAGGCCCAATGATGATATCCTCCTCATTATGCCCAAACATGCTGAGAATTACGACCTGGTGCCTGAGAATATCCCTATTGATATTGTGTATGAAGATGACGATGTTATTGTTATCAATAAGTCACCCGAAATTGTAGTCCATCCGGGCCTGGGTAATCCACGTGGAACTTTAATTAACGCAGTGCTCTGGCATTTTAACGAGTTGCCTAAAGGGAATGAAGAGTTTCGCCCGGGCCTTGTTCACCGGCTTGATAAAGGCACCAGCGGCCTTATCATTTTAGGAAAAACAGATTACGCTCTGTCACACCTTGCCAAACAGTTTTTCGACCGCACCATTCAACGTAAATACATGGCTCTTGTTTGGGGCGACCCGAAGGAAGATGACGGAACCATTACCGGCAACATAGGCCGCGATACCCGCGAGCGCATGCAAATGGAAGTGTATCCCGATGGCGACAAAGGCAAGCACGCCGTTACGCACTACAAGGTGCTTGAACGCCTCAATTACGTAACCCTGGTAGAGTGCAAACTTGAAACCGGCCGCACCCACCAGATACGGGTGCACATGAAACACATTGGCCACACCCTGTTTAACGACACCCGTTATGGCGGCGATAAAATATTAAAAGGCACCGTTTACGCCAAATACAAACAGTTTATTGAAAACAGTTTTAAAATAATGCCCCGCCAGGCCCTCCACGCAGCCACCCTAGGCTTTGTGCACCCCGTAACCGGCAAAAACATGTTTTTCGAATCCCCGCTGCCACCCGAATTTCAGGCAGTGCTGGAGAAATGGAGGAAGTATTGGACTAACCCAAATGCGGCTGTGGCTGAGGGGGAATAGGGCTTCATATTACCCAGGGCGCTCGGCTGTTTGTATTAAACTCTCCTCCTAATTTAGGAGGAGCAGCCCTGGAGGTGGTTAGGCTGTTTGCATTTAACCTCTCCTGAAAAGTGACACCGTCCATGCACGGGTACACTTTTTTTATTATAACATGCTCATTATCAAATACTTAAACTGTTTACTGACGGGTACAGTGATACCCGTTTTTTTTCAATTCTAAGCCACCATAAAGGCGCAAACCCCTCAAGGCAGCTATGCCTTTTATCCAAATGCATTAAACCTAAAATAGGCTGTAAATCGTCCTGCTTTCTCATATCAGCCACCCGTTTCCCATTGTTCAGGTGTGCCACAGGCCAACCTGGAACTTTGTATGAAGGGTTTGAGTTTCAAAACCGTTATAGTTCGAAACTTTGAAACGTCTGTCAAATTTAATGTGTCCCGTCCCTCTCTACCGCTTGCGGTGGAGAGGGTGCCGAGCGATAGCGATGGCGGGTGAGGCCCGGCTGTTGGCAATCTTTCATGTTTCGAACACTAATGGTCATGAGCCCCAAACCTTGCAGACCGTTGTTCTAAGTAATCCGAGTCGGAATACTCAGAACAACGGTCTGCATCATCAGCGTGTGGAGGCTTGTTTTTGCATCTTGGCTCTAAGCTCGTCGTATTGCGGATTGTCCCTCATCGCCCATTCTGCCATAGCTAATAAAATTGGGCTTAAATCTTTGCCTGACTGCGTAAGGTTGTAAAAGGTTATTGGTGGCATAACTTGTTCCACTCTTCTGTTAATGAGATTATCAGCCACTAACTCTTTCAAATGTTGCGTCAGCATTTTTTCGGTAATGGCCGGAATAGAACGCTTTAACTCGCTATATCGCTTAGGGCCACTAATAAGATAATACAGTATAATTGATTTCCAATGTCCACCGATTTTGTTCATGACATAGGTAATTGGACAAACCAGTTCCGAAATACCTTTGTTCTCATTCCAAGTCGAGTGTTCTTTTACTTTCGTCATAGCACATACTTTGGGGTAGGTGGTTGTAATAAAGTGCGTTCAAATGTAGCTTTGCGCACACAAATAAACAAACATGAAAATCACAATCACAGGGGCATTAGGAAATGTGGGCAGGCCATTGACTGACATTTTGCTTAAAAATGGCAATGAAATAACAGCTATCAGTAATGATATAAGCAAGGCAAAGGAAATAGAAGCACTCGGTGCTAAAGCTGCAATTGGTTCTGTTTCCGATGTAAACTTTCTGATAAAAGCGTTTCAGGGCGCGGATGTCATTTTTACAATGGTGCCACCCAATTGGACAGTTAGCGATTATGTTCAATACATTGCCGATACGGGGGCAATATACCATGACGCTATTAAAAAATCGGGGGTTAAGCGTGTTGTAAACCTAAGCAGCATGGGAGCGCATTTAAGCACTGGCAATGGTCCAATAGCAGGTCTGCACAAAGTAGAACAAACGCTGAATACACTCGATGGTATCGCCATCAAACATTTGCGGCCTGGGTTGTTCTATATAAACTTCTTTTTTGATATTGCCGTTATCCGAAGTATGGGTGTGATGGGCAATAACTATGGGCCTGAAACAACAATTGCGATGGCACATCCAAAAGATATTGCAGCGATTGCAGCACAAGAGTTGCAAGGCTCATTTGAAGGCAAAGGCAATCGCTATGTCGTAAGTGATGAACTAAAGGTGATTGACGCTGTAAAACTTCTTGGCACCGCCGTTGGCAAGCCGGAACTACCGTGGGTGGAATTAAGTGATGAGCAACTCAAGGCAGGTATGATAGCCGGCGGTATGTCTGAAGCAATCGCAAATCTTTATGTAGAAATGGGACATTGCATTGATAGCGGTGCACTGTTTGAGGACTTTCATAAGCAACCGCATCTTACCGGCAAAATCAGGTTGAAAGATTTTGCAACGGACTTTGCCGCAGTATACAACGCCCAACAATAACGTAAAAAATAGAAATAGTATGATAAACAGAAATCACCCTGCATTCAAAAAAGAAGCCGAACCTTTTTACAGCATTATTATGAAGGGACTAAAAGGCGAAGTCGATGGCGAACATTTTTGGGATGCCATTGATGAAAAGGCTGTATTCGAGTTTCTTTATAATTTTCCTGGCTTCGCAAATAAAATTGTAGGTCGTAAAAAATACATGGATTGGTTTGGAGGATACAGCATGAAACTGCACTCCGCCAACAATCTAATCGTTCATAAATCAACAGAGCCTGGTGTATTTATCCTTGAATACGAGGTCCACGGCAAAACACCCTCTAACAAGGCCTATGATAATAGATTTTGCTCAATCATAACTGTGAAAAATAGAAAGATTGTTCACTGGCGCGATTACATGGATTCTTTAGCTGTTGTAACAGCAACCAGTTGACTGAAATATTATTACTTGCTTAGAAAATTTCGGAAACAACGACATAACCAGATGCCTTTAGAAATTCTTCTGAAGGTTTTGAGTTTCAAAACCACCACCGTTCGAAACCTTTACAGATGATGTCTGACATTTAGTATTAGTCCCGGAGGGACGACATATCGGTAGCACAAATGCTACCCCCGCTATACAGCGCCGTAGGTGCGAAACTGAGAATTGCCATATTGCGCACCTACGGTGCTGTATAGCGAATGACGTAGAGTTACTACCAATATACCGGCCCTATGGGCCTTAAATACAATAGCAGCCTTAGTTCTATCAGGGCTTAATTTTAGCATATCCTGCCCCCTCTCTACCGCTTGCGGTGGAGAGGGNNGAGGCCCGGCTGTTGGCAATTTTGCATGTTTCGAACACCAATAGTTTCAAAACTCAAACAACTACCGGTATCGGCAAACAAGTGTTTGAATATGTACTTACACCAAAGGCCGTAGTTTAATTGTACATTTGCCCACACCGCAAGATGTTTGGGTCATGGGACCAAAATCTTTAGATGTTAACCAAAGAAAATCATTTTATTTATGATTATATTCTTAATCATCATTGGAACATTATTTATTATATGGTATATCGTAATATACAATAAGACACGGTTTGATAATGCTGTCTTCGCTTATAAATCAGAGTATTTATTGGCTTTGGAAAGCCCGGGACATGTTCAAGTTACAATTTCGCCGCCTGTAATAACAGGTAAATATTCCACACCACAACTTGAGGAAATAGACCAAAAGGCAAGGTGGGTTTGTTTGGGGGATTATGTTAGAAATATTCAAGTTAATGACACCCTATCGCCTAAAGATGCAATGGCGGTCAACAATATTGCATATCGCTTAAATCTGAATCTTGCGTCTAATCTGGAAGTATCTAACTATATAAATAAATTAAAGGAATATTGGGCATGGCAAAATGAAGAATTAGAAATAATACCGGTAAATATTTCGCTTCACAAAGATGAGGTCTGCTATTTTCAAACAAAAATACAATGGCATGAAAACAGAACAGTTACTGATTCAATTTCATATTCCGGCGTTTCCGCTTCCTTTAGAATAGTTAAAGGTGTCCGATACAGGGTAGGAAGTTTTAAACCATACAGACAAGTTCATAATGAACTAATGCAAATAGATGCAGGAAATTTATTTGTTACAAATCAAAGAATAATATTCATGGGTGCAAAAAAGAATTCTAACATTAAATACGATGCTATATTATCAATAGTCCCTTATACCGATGGTGTCGGAATAGAAAAGCAATCCGGTAAAAGCCCGGTTTTTGTTTGTAATAACTCTGATATTCTTGCAATCGTATTGAGTAGATTAAATAAATAAAAGGAGCTAAAGTTTGAATGAGTTGTTGGAAACAGTGATGAAAAATTTAATTAATTAAATGCATATGAAAAATATAAATTACACAATTGCCGTGTTTGTTTTTTGGATTGTAGTAACGGCGATAAGTTCTTGTAAAAATGAACCCGCTACTAAAAATGAAGGTGCGCAATTAAACGACCAAACCCCGGCTACTGTAACTGATATTGACGGCAATGTTTATCATACTGTAAAAATTGGAAAGCAATGGTGGCTAAAGGAAAACCTTAAAACCTCACGCTTTCAGGATGGCTCTTTCATAACAGAAATGGAAAGCAATTCAATGTGGGGAAATACACTTCGAGCCCGTGCACCGGGCTGGTGTTATTACCAAAACAATGCTTTAAACAATCCTACGTATGGAAAGCTCTATAACTGGTATGCCGTAGACGACCACCGTAATATATGCCCTACGGGCTGGCATGTGCCCTCTGACAATGAGTTGCAGGTTTTAATTGATTATTTGGGCGGCGCGGAAGAAGCCGGCGGTAAAATGAAGGACATAAAATTTTGGAAAGAATTAATTGCTAATAGCGCGAATGATAACTCATCCGGTTTTTCAGCATTGCCGGGTGGTCTTCGCGCAACGAACGGGCAATTTTCACTCCTTGGCCGCCTTGGTTATTTTTGGTCGTCAACACCTTGCAATGAAAAGGTTCTTGCATGGGTACATTATATCTATTCTAATGGTAGTTGCGGCCGGGCCCCTTCTGTTAGGATATGTGGGTGTTCGGTGCGTTGTATTAAAGATTGATGGATTCGTTTTGCTAAACTAAATATGATGACAAAGGAAGAAAGAATATTACTGACTAATGATTTATTAAGTAGATTCCCTGCACACGGAGAGTTTGAAATGCAATACATAAACGCGGGTCAGGTTATTACTGCAAGCCCGTATAACGATCTTTTACGGAGGACGCAGGAGGCAATCGAAGGCGCTAAATTGATACAACAAACCTATCTCAATGAGACAGAAATAATTCAGGATTTAATTTTTGGAGGGTTTATAATTAATAGACATGATATAAAAACTGAAGGTAAAATATATAGGCAGTTAACTGATAGAGGAAGGGAGTTAAAGGAATTGGGTTCAATGGAGGCGTTCAAACTTCATGTTGCGAATGATAATCGCAAAAAAATGCTCCAAGACCAAAGGATAAATCGTTTGTACTGGATAAATTTTTGGATAATGGTTGGTGCGTTGGGTGCATTGGTGTATTACATTCTTGAGATTTTAAGAATTCAATATCACCGGGGATTACCTTTTCATGTCTTTTTCCAATAGAGAATAATCACTTTACTAAATCTAATATTATTTTTATAATATTTATACGCCCATTTGGCCGTAGCATGGAAAAAAGTATTTGCGCGTAGCTTCCAGCTTCGCCCCCAACTGGTCCTCGTTTGTAACGAGGATTCCCCGGCATTCGCATTTGTAATG
>PMXD01000083.1 GCA_003165895.1 Bacteroidota bacterium
GCCGCTTAATTTGTCGTACACCCGGGGGAACTTTGGTTCCCCCTTCGGGGGCGGAGGGGGCTGCTGTTACTCGTACCTCAACGCCTCAACCGGGTCCAGATCCGACGCCTTTATAGCAGGATAAATACCCGCAGCAAGTCCAATTAAAAAAGTAAATAACCAACCACCAAAAACCCATACATAAGGAAAAATAAATCCCGTTTTCAGATATAAACCTACGCCATTGCCCATTAAAATGCCAAGTATAATTCCCATAACACCCCCAATCTGGCAAATAACAATAGCCTCGGTCAAAAACTGTATCCTTATAACAGCTTTAGTAGCGCCCAAAGCCTTGCTTATACCAATTTCGCGCGTGCGCTCATTTACGCTTACCAGCATAATATTCATCAAACCAATACCCGCACCAATCAAAGTAAGTATACCAATTACTATGGTGGCAATCTTTATATACTTCATCTGATCCAGTATCTGGTTGGCCAGGCGCTCACTCTTTGCCAGGTCAAAATCATTCTCATCATCCAAACGCAAATGCCGGATGCTTCGTAATATACCGGTGGCTTCTTCAATAGCCAGGTCCATATCTTTGGCATCACTCACCATCACATTCATCTCGTAACTGATGTTATCTGCCGGAAAACTCCACCGTGCATTTTGCACCGGTATCATAGCCTGGTTGTCAGATGCCAGCTGGCTGGCCCCTTTCGAAGCCAGTATACCCACCACTTTAAACTTCTTATCCCCTACACTTATCATTTTGCCAATCACAGTGTCATAAGGTTCAAAAACTTTCGTTACCACATCCTTCCCCAGCAATATCACGTCACTCCCGCCATCAATTTCTCCCTGCGAAAAATTTCTGCCCTCCGCTATAGTTTGCCCCGAAACCTTCAAATAGTTCTCATCAATACCATAAATTTTCACGTTCGGGTTCGTCTTCTTCGATTCGTATTTTACAATAGCAATATCATTGGCAACGTTGGAGAGAGAAACCAGCGCAGGAAACTTAAAATTCTCCTTAAACTGCTCCGCCTGCTGAATAGTGATAACCGGGTTATCAACCTTGCGGTGCCTGTGCGGGCCACCATGGCGGTGCACCTGTCCGCTGTTTTTAATACCGAAAGTGTTGCTGCCCATTTCGCTAAAGCTTGAAAGCATTTTGGTCCTTATACCCTCAGTGGCGGTCAGGATACCAATCAGCGCAGTAATACCGAACATAATGATAGACAAGGTGAGTATAGTACGCAGAATATTGGCACGTATAGCGCGCAATGCAAGTTTTATGTTTTCGGTGAGGTTCATTTACAGGACAAACATACGGAATGGCGCGGTATTATTTATGGCGTAACCTTTTCCAATTTTCAGGAGTAATAGACGGGTTATGAATCACCCCTATCATATCATCAACCAAATATTTTTTAGGGTTCTTATCGGACTTATCAATATCCTTTAGGTAGTCCTCTATTAATTCTGAAAGGCTAATATTTCTTTCCCCGCAATATTTTTTCGCATCCTCAATCACCTTCGCGTCAATGGTCAAGGTTAACTTCGTAGTCATAGTTTCGTTTGTATACAAATATCCAAAAAAATATTTCGCACGGAGGCACGGAGTTTAACAGCCGAGAATACAAAATACTTCTTTTGAATTTCTCTGTATTTTCTCCGTGCTTCCGTGCGAAATTTTTTAACCCTATATTCACCCCCGGAAAGATGCCAGAGTGGTTGAATGGAACAGTCTCGAAAACTGTCTTAGTCGCAAGGCTAACGAGGGTTCGAATCCCTCTCTTTCCGCCCATAAAAACAAAATCCAACTAACAAAAAAGGGATTTCGCAACGGAGAGAAAAATGAAAGGCCCTGATTTCATTTTTCGCGCAGTGAAGAAAGACCTGCCCGACAGGGCGTTAGTTGGATTTTGTTTTTTGGAGCCCCTCCCCGTTGGGATCAACGAAGTTAATCCCTCTCTTTCCGCCCATAAAAACAAAATCCAACTAACAAAAAAGGGATTTCGTAACGAAGAGAAAAATGAAAGGCCCTGATTTCATTTTTCGCGTAGTGAAGAAAGACCTGCCCGATAGGGCGTTAGTTGGATTTTGTTTTTGAGACCCATTCCTCAGCATCATCGTTAAACAGCACTCCTTCAGGCTTGTACTGCCCTCAGGAAAACTCTATATGTTTTTGGCTTTCTTTGCGAACGGGAGCAACAGGAAACAATTCTACTCCCTGCTTTACAAAACAGAATAACCAAATGAAAAGAACAATCCTTCAATTTGCTTTTTTACTGAGCGTGGTTACGTCCTTTTCACAAAGCCCGCTTATGGATTCTGTGCTACAAAAAATTGCAGAGGAAAAGAACGATAGCCTCCATTTGGTTTTAATTAATAGATCCATTCCGAATTTAATTGAAACCAATCCGGCGCTGGATATGGAAAACAATGAAAAGCTATTACTTCAATCGCAGCAGAATAAGGACAAATTGGGTGAAGCAGTGGCATTGACCGATATCGGTTACGACTACCGCTCATTCGGAAACTTTACTAAAGGCCTGGAGTATAGTTTAAAAGCCGTTGCTACAGCAGAAGAAACAGGTAATGAAGGCCTCATCACTTTAACCAAAGCCCATTTAGCTCATAACTATAAAGACCAGGGAAATTACCGGAAAGCGATAACCCTTTATCAGCAATGCGAAGCCCTGGCTATTAAGCTGAATAATAATTTTAACCGGATGAGTTGCTATTTGAACCTGGCCCAGGTTTACCTGGCTATGAACAAACTCGACTCAGCATTTATTTACTCTCATCGTGCTTATGAATTATCGACCCAGTTTCACATAATATCCAACCTCGATTACCTGTTTGCCATTATGGGCAACATACAAAGTAAAATGGGCAATCCCGGCCTGGCTGTTAGTTATTTCAACATGGCACTGGCAGAAAGTATTAAGGAACATTCGCCCAAGCAGGTAAACCTCATCTATTCCAACATAGCTGAGCATTATTACAATAACCACCAAAACGACTCGGCTTTGTTTTATGCCAAAAAAGCGATTAGTGCCGTTGAGCACACCCCTTTTTCAAACAAGAGCCTAGATGCCGCCAGGTTGCTGGCCGATATATACAACAGCCGTAATGCCGACAGCACCGTTAAATATTTAAAAATTTACGTTAGTATAAAAGATAGTCTTTTTAACGAAAAAGCGATACGTGAAAGCCAGGAAATGACTTTTGAGGATGAGGTCCGCCAGCAACAGGCCGCCATGGAAAAAGCAAAAGCTGAAGAGCAACAAAAACAGAATATTGAATACGCTTTAGTGGCACTGGGCATTGTAACCTTTATCATATTATTTTTATTGCTCAGCCGCAGTTTTATTACCAACGAAAGGGTCATCGGATTTTTCAGCGTGGTGGCATTGCTACTTGTTTTCGAATTTCTGAATTTATTGCTGCATCCCTTTTTAGGCGGAATTACCAATCACTCACCGGCACTTATGTTGTTGGGTTTGGTTTGCGTTGCGGCCTTGCTGGTCCCTCTGCACCACCGGTTAGAAAAATGGGTGAAGGAAAAACTGGTAGAGAAAAACAAGCAAATACGTTTGGCAGAGGCAAAGAAGACTATCGAGCAACTGGAAAAAGAGAAACCGGGTGATTAACTAACCTGGAATTTCAATCCCGGCATTCCATCCAATCATTCTATCACTTCGCCTTCGCAACCGTTGCCTTCTTTTCTTTCGCCGTCGGCTCACCTTCACCGGTTGTTATCAGGCCCTTCAAACTGCTCTCTACATATTCCGTCCAGGCATTTGCACAACCACCATAACATTCAAATTGCGGAACCAAACCCAGGTGGGCAAATTGTAGTTGCGTTTTCTTCCCTCTCTTCGAAATTTCAAAACTGATTTTTGTGCCGTTCCACTCTTTTTTATTTCCCTTTACCCAATCCTTGTAACAATCGGTAACCAGCCAAATTACTTTGGTATCCGGTTTCATTTCTGTCACCCGCATAGTAATAAAAGTTTCGCCAAAACGTGCGGTAAATTCATCATTCAGTTTTTTCCAATTGCCTTCAAGGTTTTCAGTCCACCAACCGGTAACATTATTAATAGCGTTGAATACTTCTTTCGGTGTTTGGCCCACCTCAATCGTAGTTGTAAAACCTCCTTCATTCACATTATTGTCCAGCTTCCATTTTTCAACCAGCTGCACATCAAAGCCGGTAGTTTCTTTGCGGTTGGGTTGCCCTTTTCCGGTAGTTATCAGATCGCGCAAACTGTCCTCAACATAGTGAGTCCATGCTTCTCTGCATATCTCATAACATTCGTATTGCGGAACCAAACCCTGGTGCGTGAATTTGATTTCAGTCTGCTTTCCTCCTGGCGCAATTTCAAACACAACCTTTGTGCCTTTCCATTCACTCTTGTCTTTCGTAAATTTGAAATAATTATCCAGCACCTGCCAAACTACCTTTTGATTTGGCACCACTTCAATCAATTTCATTTTACATAAATGAATGTCCTTGTAATGATAGAAAAACTCGTCATTCAATTTTTCCGTTCCGCCTACAATTTCCTCCGACCACCATCCGCCCGGATTAGTGATGGCTTTGAATACTTCTTTCGGAGTTTGATTTACCAGCAGGATAGTGGTAAAGTCTGATTTAGCTATTGTTTTCATGATTTGGGGATTTTATAATGCAAAAGTAGTGACTGATTATCACTAGGAGAGGGTGTAAAACAGACATTCTGATGGGTTGATTTGGACATGCCGAATCTCTATCTTTGTGTAAAAGTTAAACAATGAAACACCTTACCATCATAGTCCCCAACGGAGAAAATAATTTAAGCAGCATAGTAGGTGCTTACAAAATATTTACGCGGGCTAACGAATACTGGAAAAATACCGGCCGCAAGGAATTGTTTAAAATTCAGCTAGCAGGTATTTCAAAAGAGGTAGACTTCTACGAAGGGTTATTTACGGTTAAGCCACATACCCATATTTCAGCTATAACAACAACCAATCTCATTATCATCCCCTCTCTGAATCATAACTATGAAAAGGCATTGAAGCCCAACAAACCACTGGCTGACTGGGTTGCCAACCAATATAAAAACGGCGCCGAAGTTGCAAGCATTTGCACCGGTGCCTTTTTGCTGGCCTCATCCGGCTTGCTCGATGGCAAAAACTGCTCAACCCATTGGGCGGCTGCCGAAAATTTCAGAAACATGTTTCCCGAAGTAAACCTGCAACCTGATTCACTGATTACCGACGAAAACGGAATTTATACCAACGGCGGCGCCTACTCCTTTTTAAACCTGATGATTTACCTGGTAGAAAAATATTTCGATAGGCAAACCGCCATTTTTTGCTCCAAAGTTTTTCAGATTGAAATGGACCGCAACAGCCAGGCAGCCTTTACCATATTTACCCCTCAGAAACTGCACAGCGATGAAATGGTAAAAAAGGTGCAAACCTATATCGAAAGTAACCTGCACGAAAAAATCTCCGTTGAACATCTCTCCTCCAAATTCGCCATAGGCCGCCGCACCTTCGATAGAAGGTTTATAAAAGCCACAGGCAACACCCCCATCGAATACTCCCAACGCGTAAAAATTGAATCCGCCAAAAAAGCATTAGAAACCAGCCGCAAAACCATAAACGAGGTGATGTACGAAGTTGGCTATTCGGATGTAAAAGCCTTTCGCGAAGTATTTAGAAAGATTACCGGCATGTCGCCGTTGCAGTACAAGGAGAGGTATAATAAGGAGGCGGTGGTTTAGCAATGTTTATTAAGAGCAGGAAAGAAAAACAAATCATATCTTAGGCCAATCAACCTCAACTATGATTCTGAACCGCGAATTAAAATATAATGGATATTTAAAAATTGAAGAACTAACCATAACAACCCCTTCGGGTAAAGAAATAACTCGTGAGGTGCTGGTCAAACAAAATGCGGTTGCAGCGCTGGTTTACAATACGGTTACCGGCAAATATATCTTTGCCCGGCAATGGAGGCCCGGCCCCGAAAGCGATATACTAGAAATCCCCGCCGGCGTGCGGGATAAATCCGGCGAAACCCCTGAACAATGCATAATCCGCGAAATTGAAGAAGAGGCAGGCTATAGCACTGACCGCTTGCAGTTTATTACCGAAGGCTACGTATCGCCGGGCGGCACCACTGAAATGATATCTATCTGGTTTGCCGAGGTTTCGCAAAAAATAAACCAAGGCGGTGGCGTTGAAACCGAAGATGAAGAAATTGAAATAGTTGAATTAACCCGGCAAGAAATGCTGTCAACCACCTTTAAAGATTTTAAAACCATCATAGCTGTGCAATGGGCTAAATACAACCAAGGGATATAATAAACTACCCCTTCCTCAAATACTTAGTCAAAATAACAATCGTCCCCATCTGAATTTCCATATACCCTACCCAAATTTTTAATTGCCTTAATCCCGGCGTATGGCCGTATTTTCATCCGGCATCTAAGCTATTTCCGTTAAGAAAATGATTCATGCNNTTTTATCAAGAAAAAAGAACGGCGATTTAAGTTAGTGATCTAAACTTAAAATTTGGCTAAGGCCTAGCTTCGTTTCCGCAGGGTCCTCCTTTACGGCTCTGTGCTTAGGAGACGCTGCTCGTTCTCACTCTCCCCTTCCAACTACCCCTTCCTCAAATACTTAGTCAAAATAACAATCGTTTGTCCTTCAATTTTTCCCTCTATTTGTTCAAAATTATCAGCCACCAGTTTTATTCCCTTTACAACCGTTCCAAGTTTGGCGTTCAGGTTGCTACCTTTTACATCCAGGGTTTTGGTAAGCACAACATTATCACCATCCTGCAAAATGTTGCCATTGCAATCGCGGTGCAATTCTACTTCACCCGTGTTTTCGTGGTCGCCGGTTTCTTTGGCCCACGCCAGGGTTGGTTCATCAAAAAACATCATTTCAATAGCATCTGCTGCCCAGCTTTCATTTCTTAACCGGTTCAACATGCGCCAGCTAACCACCTGCACAGCCGGTACCTCGCTCCACATACTGTCATTTAAACAAGCCCAGTGTTTGGCATCCAGCTCTTCCTTTTTGGTTAACTGTAAATTACATTTTTCGCACACCAATATGCTGTCTTCTTCTCTTTGCTCCGGATGCGGAGGCACATCATATACCGTTAAATTGTTTTCCGATTTACACAATTCGCACTGGTTATTACTACGCGCCATCAGGGCATTTTCTACACTCATGGTTCAATTTTAAGACGCCGAAAGTAATTATTTCTCCAGCTTACGGGCAAATAATAATGCCAAATAACCCGCAAGTGTTATCTTCGACAACAAACCTTAAAAACTACAGTCATGTCGCTAAGCTTTGTCATTGCCTACCTGCATATACTAACACTCGGTATCGGGTTCTATGCAATCTGGACTCGCGCCAGCGCATTGAAAAAACTAAAAGACAATGCAGGCTTGTCTGAAGTTTTTAAAGCTGATAACTTTTGGGGCCTGGCCGCACTTAGCTGGATTATAACCGGCCTTTGGCGCGTATTCGGCGGGCTTGAAAAAGGCACAGACTATTACCTGCACAGCACCGCATTTATCATAAAAATGGGCCTGTTTCTTTTAGTGTTTATCCTCGAACTAAAACCCATGATAACGCTGATTCAATGGCGCATAAAAAACAAAAAGGGCCACCCAATAGATTTCGCACAAGCCCGGTTGTTTGCCCTGCTCAGCCATATTGAATTAGGTTTGCTAAGTATTATCCTGTTGTTTGCTATAGCCATGGCACGCGGAGTCTGGTATTAAATAAACAATCTCTTGTAACATTTGTTATGGTAGCATAACCGATAAAAACAAAATTTGTCCAATCAAATAAAATGAAATATGAATCAATCATGGACCGACAGATGGAATGAAAGATACAGTACTCCGGAATTTGCATATGGCGAGCAACCTAACAACTTCCTGAAAGAACAATTAGAGAAACTGGAAGTGGGTAAAATACTTTTCCCGGCGGAAGGTGAGGGGCGCAATGCCGTTTTTGCCGCCAAACTTGGCTGGACGGTTTCTGCCTTCGACATTAGTGCACAGGGGAAAAACAAAGCCCTGCGGCTAGCTGAAGCCAACAATGTAACGATCGACTACCAGGTTGGCGAATTGCAGAACCTGAATTACACACCGGGTCAATTCGATGCCATTGCACTCATCTACGCCCACTTTTCTGCGGATATTAAATCCGCAATCCACAAAACCCTCGACAAATATTTGCGAAAAAGCGGTATAGTAATTTTCGAAGCCTTCAGTAAAAATCATCTGAACTACAACTCTAAAAACGAAAAAGCCGGTGGCCCAAAAGAGATAGACATGCTGTTCTCGATAGATGAAATAAAGGCCGACTTCGCCAATTACGAAATTATTGAACTGTTGGGAAAGGAAATCGAATTAAACGAAGGCTTGTTTCATCAAGGTACCGGTTCAGTTATAAGGTTTACCGGTAGAAAGAAATAGTCTACAAGAGGGTCATAAACTACCGGCATTCCCCCTTTTTAACTAGTCGCTGATTTGACAGAATTCAGCATTAGCGAAATTTCGCTAAATTCTCTTTCATATCCTCCAAACCTTTTTACATTTGCACCGCAAATTGAAATTATCATCATCTAAATCTTCACAACATGGCATTTGATATTGAAATGATCAAGAAGTTGTATGCTGAACTTCCTTCCAAAATTGCAGCAGCCAGAACATTACTAAACCACCCGCTTACTCTTACCGAAAAGATATTATACGCGCACTTACATACCGGGCAAAAGCTTGAAAACTTTGGCCGTGGTAAATCGTACGTTGATTTTGCACCAGACCGTGTAGCCATGCAGGATGCAACAGCCCAAATGGCACTGTTGCAATTTATGCAGGCAGGCCGTCCAAAAGTTGCCGTGCCTTCTACCGTTCACTGCGATCACTTAATTGTAGCGCACAACGGCGCAGGGGCTGATTTAAAAGAAGCCAATATTACCAACCGCGAGGTTTATGATTTTCTGGGTTCAGTTAGCGATAAATACGGTATCGGTTTCTGGAAGCCGGGAGCCGGTATCATTCACCAGGTGGTGCTCGAAAACTACGCTTTTCCGGGTGGAATGATGATAGGCACCGATAGCCATACCGTTAACGCCGGTGGTTTGGGAATGGTGGCAATTGGTGTGGGTGGAGCTGATGCCTGTGATGTAATGGCAGGCCTTGCATGGGGGCTGAAATTCCCTAAACTGATTGGCGTAAAATTAACCGGCAAATTATCCGGCTGGACCTCCGCTAAAGATGTTATCCTGGAAGTAGCAGGCATACTAACCGTAAAAGGCGGAACCGGTGCTATTGTCGAATACTTTGGCGAAGGTGCTGATTCACTTTCATGCACCGGCAAAGGAACCATCTGTAACATGGGCGCCGAAATAGGCGCTACTACTTCTATCTTCGGATACGATACTAAAATGGAAGCTTACCTGCGCGGCACCAGCCGTGCAGATGTGGCTGATTTAGCAAATGCAGTAGGAGAACACTTAAAAGGCGATAAAGAAGTTTATGAAAATCCTGAAAAATATTTCGACCAGGTAATTGAAATTGACCTCAACGAATTAGAGCCATACATCAACGGTCCGTTTACACCTGATCTGGCATGGCCACTTTCAAAGTTTGCAGCCGCCGTTAAAGAAAATAACTGGCCCGCAACGCTGGAAGTTGGTTTAATTGGTTCGTGCACTAACAGTAGTTATGAAGATATCACCCGTTCGGCATCACTGGCAAAACAGGCAGTTGATAAAAACCTGAAAGCAAAAGCTGAATTTACCATTACACCCGGCAGCGAAATGGTTCGCTTTACGGTTGAGCGCGATGGCTACCTGGGCATTTTCGAAGGTATGGGCGGTGTAGTGCTGGCTAACGCCTGCGGCCCCTGTATTGGCCAATGGAGCCGTCATACAAGCGACCCCAATAAAAAGAATTCTATCATCACTTCATTCAACCGTAACTTTGCAAAAAGAAACGACGGCAACCCCAATACACATGCATTTGTTGCCTCACCTGAAATAGTTACCGCTCTTGCAATTGCGGGCGATCTTACCTTCAATCCAATGACCGATTTTCTGACCAATGAAAAAGGAGAGAAAGTTAAGTTAGACGAACCCACTGGATTGGAGTTTCCACCAAAAGGTTTTGCTGTTGATGACCCGGGTTTCCAGGCGCCGGCTGAAGATGGCAGCAAAGTTGAAATAAAGGTTAGCCCTACTTCAACCCGCTTACAACTGTTAGCCCCTTTTGCAGCCTGGGAAGGCACTGACCTGAAAGGCCTTAAACTGCTTATCAAAGCAAAAGGTAAATGTACTACCGACCATATCTCTATGGCCGGTCCTTGGTTGAAATACCGCGGCCACCTCGATAACATCTCCAACAATATGTTAATCGGTGCACTAAACTTCTACAACGAAAAAACAAACTCGGTTAAGAACCAACTGACTGGTGAATACGGCGAAGTTCCTGCCGTTCAGCGCGCATACAAAGCAGCCGGCATCGGTACAATCGTAGTAGGCGATGAAAACTACGGCGAAGGCAGCAGTCGCGAACACGCAGCTATGGAACCCCGCTTTTTAGGTGTTCGTGCCATCCTGGTAAAATCATTTGCCCGTATACACGAAACCAACCTCAAAAAACAAGGTATGCTTGCACTTACCTTTGTAAACAAAGACGACTACAACAAAATACAGGAAGATGATGTAATTGATATTTTAGGTTTAACATCATTTGCACCGGGCAAAAACCTCACCATCCAGTTAAACCACAAAGATGGCAAATCAGAAACTTTTGAAGTAGCCCATACCTACAACCAACCACAAATTGAATGGTTCAAACACGGCGGAGCGTTGAATATCATTCGCCAGCAGGTTGCGGCTAAGTAATTGTAAAATTTTCACCTTGGCAAAGCGCGGAGAGTTTTCTTCGCGTTTTTTTTTATTCGGTGCCCGAAAGCAAGTCTTTTAAGAATGAATGTTTTTCGTTAACTACACAATCATGAAATATCTGGTAGAAATTAATTCTGACAGCGTAAAAGGCTCCAAGCTCATCAAGTATATTGAAGAACTTGATGCCCCTGAAAGTGATATCCATATCCTTAATGAACCCTCGTTAACCGATGAGGAAATGGGGCTTCCGCCTACACGTCGTGTATCAGAAGCTACTTTAGATGCATGGCTGAAGCCCGAAGATAATGAAGAAGGATTTACTGTCGAAGAAGTTTTATCTTACTACGCTAAAAAAAAGGCTGCGAAAAAAGGCCCCAAATAAGATGAAAGTGGAGGTTAAGAAACGTGCCCGTAATACTTTGATTAAAACAGCGGCATGGGTTGAAGATCAAAATACTTTAGGTGCTGGTAACAGGTGGTTGCATGCAACCACATCTGAAATTTCAAGTATTGTAACAAGCAACGTAAGCCTTGCCCTCTGCAAAGACCCCAAACTCTCTAAATTCAAATACCGTTACTTTACGTATAAAGATAAGTAAAACTGTCAAAATAACTTG
>PMXD01000333.1 GCA_003165895.1 Bacteroidota bacterium
TATTTGAGGGTGAGTAGTTACAGTTATTTGTTTGCCCTCCCCCGCATAAATTCTATTAAAAATACTGAGTTCGTTACCATATAACAGGCTGAACCTATGCGATTTTTAACCGGTGCCATTTTAAAGGCACACACTTACCTTTTAACCCTTTTGTATGGAGCAAAGCAATCCTTGCTGGTAGCGTTTTTTCTGGCCGCTGCTTTGCTCTTCACCCTCAATACCTCCGCACAATCACCATCAGACACTCTGAACTTCGCAAAAAAATTAAAAGGTGAGGGTAAGTTAAAAGCTGCCGCCTCACTGCTCAAAACCTATCACAAGGCCCATCCAACCGAACTTAACTCCACCTGGGTTTACGCCCAAACTGAATACTGGCTTAAAAAATTTAATAAAGCTAAAGGCCTCTATAAGCGGGCAATCAAAGACCACCCCACAAACTATTATCTGAAGTTAGATTTTGCCAATTTTTTGATAGCCACCGGCAAGGCTCAAAAAGCCAAACCGGTTTTAACCGGCTATTACGCATTCGACTCTACCAGTTCCGGTTTCAAATCGGCCATCGCTCCCATGTTCTGGCAGGATAAGCACCGCAAACCAGGCGATATAATATATCGCAACTATCTCCCCACAGCCGCCGATACATTAAATAAAGTGAAACAACTGAAGGATAATAAAGCCCCCAAGGCCTATCGCCTGCTTAAACGCTATTACAAAAACCACAGTGCCGATTTTAATACCACCTGGCTTTATGCACAGGTTGCTTATCTCAATAAGCACTTTAAAAAATCCAAAAAGCTCTACAAAAAAGCCATCGCTGAACAAGCCGGCAACTACTACCTCAAACTCGATTACGCCAACACCCTGGTTAACATCGCAGATTATAATGAAGCGTTGCCTTTGTTGAATACTTATCACAGCTATGATTCAACCAATATAAAACTGCATTTAAACCTTGCCAGAATTTACCTGGCACAAGGCAATTACCCCTTGGCCCAAAAAGAAATCGAAGCGGTGTTTAAGCAGGATGCCACAAACGCCGATGCAAAGGCCCTTTCAGAGCAGCTACAACAGGCACCTGCTTCCTACGTAAAAATTAAAGGCAATTACAATATTGATTCGCAGCCTTTGCAAACCATCACCCCTGCAGTTGAAGCCGGTATTTACCTCCATCCCGAAGCCACCCTTAAACTCAACCTGCAAACGCCTTTGTTTATTGGTAATGGTTCACTGCAAAACGCCCAATGGCTGCAGGTTGGCGACGTATCATCATTCAAAAAAGCCGGGTTTCAGTTATCTTTTGATGCCGGTATTGTAAAGCAGCCTTTTGAAAATAAAATATCATGGACCGCTAATCTCGAATTGAAAAAAATCCTGCTTAAACACCTGGAGCTACAGGCACAAGCCGGGCGCAAACCTTACTACTACACCCTCAGCAGTTTAGACACCATCATTATGGTAACCCGCGTTTCAGCCTACGCCGGATGGAACGACCTCAGTACTGTGAACGGACGCCTCTTTTTTGAGTATAATGGCTTTGCCGGTAAGAATTATATTTTAGGTGGTGGTGGCTGGGTTTTTACGCCCCCGCTTAAAGTATCCGTTTTTGAATTTCGCATAGGCTACGCTTATAGTTTCAGTACTTCTAAAGACAATAAGTTTACACCCGAAAAAACGCTTACACAGATTTTAACCAACTATGACCCTACAGCGGGTATAACCGGCATTTATGACCCATATTTTACACCGGATAACATGAATATACACTCCGCATTAGCTTCTGTTCTGATACACCCTGTTAAAGTATTGGACATCGGTTTTAACGCCAACGTCGGTTTTTATGCTACTGCACTAACGCCATATTTCTTCCTGGATAAAAACCAGGGTGGTGAAACCTTTATCAATGAAGGCTACGCAACAGAGAAGTTTTATCCTATGGAGTTCAGCGTCTATGGCTTGTGGCACATCACTAAAAAAATAAATTTAAAAGCAGATTACACTTATCGCAAAACTTACTTCTACACCAGCACCAGTGTAGGCCTGGGCTTAACAATAAATTTCTGGAATGACAAAAAAGGGCAGTAAAAATCTTTGGGAGTTTCGACAGGCAGCCGGTGTAAAAAACCTCGATAGGTTTTTCCTGTTGGTATTGGTTGCAGCAGGCATCATCAGCGTTTTACAATTTGCTGACTGGTGGTTCAGGCAGGACCACATTGCCAATATCTGGTTCTTCATTTTGCTAAGCCTGATATTCTGGTACGGCATCGGCCGCCTTATTTTAATCTGGATAAATTACCTCGGCATCAGCAAGCCCGAACCGGTTGAGGCGGAGAAAGGATTAAGTGTTGCCATTTTCACTACTAGTTCACCTGGCGAGCCACTTGAAATGTTTGAAAAAACACTGGCCGCCTGTAAAGAAATCACCTATCCGCATACCACTTATTTATTAGATGATACCCGTATCCCCGCCTTTAGGGAGTGTGCAGAGCGTAATGGCGCAGTTTGGCTCGAACTGGTTGGCCTGCCCGGTGCAAAAGCCGGAAAAATAAACGGTGCATTAAAGCTTACCCACGAAGACTTTATCCTGGTGCTCGACCCCGACCATATCCCCTTCCCTAATTTTCTGGATAACACTTTAGGGTTTTTTCGCGATGAAAAAATGGGGTTTGTGCAGGTATCGCAGGCTTATTATAATCAATACCGTTCATTCACAGCCCATGGTGCTGCCGAACAGACTTACACATTCTACGGCCCAACACAAATGAGTTTAAGCGGTTACGGGTGTAGCGTAGCCATCGGTGCTAACTGCACCTTCCGTCGAAAAGCACTTGAAAGCATCGGCGGCCACGGAATCGGTTTAGCCGAAGACCTTGTAACTTCTATACGCATACATGCTGCTGGTTGGAAATCAGTTTACAATCCGGTTGTAGTTAGCCGAGGCCTGGTGCCTGAAGATTTTGGTTCGTTCTGTAAACAGCAATTAAAATGGAGCCGCGGCGTTTTTGAAGTAACCTTCGAAGAAATTCCAAAGCTGTTCTGGAAACTCACCGGCTGGCAAAGGCTTTCATATCTCTCTATTGGTACTTATTACCTGGTGGGCGCCACTTCTTTTTTCTTTACACTTATTCCGTTCCTGTTTTTCTTCACCGGTGTGCTGCCAGCTAAAATGTCGTTTGTCGACTTTTTAATTCGTGGCTCTTTCGTGGCTTTGATGGGCATATTAATTTACCTCTACATGCAAAAATGGATGTGCCACCCTGAAACCGAACGGGGTGTGCATTGGCGGGGTATGGTTTTAAAATACGCATGCTGGCCGGTGTTCTTCCTCGGTTTTTTACTGGCGGTGGTAAATACAGATATACCTTACATACCCACAGCCAAAAAAGCGGTGCGTGGTTATTTTACGCCTTTTGCAAGGCCACTGGTGGCACAAATAATATTATTCATAATAGCTGTGGCCTCCGTATTTACTTACCGCCGGTTCTATGCCGACGAAGCCGACCTGGTACTATCTGCCGAAAAAACCTGGGCCATGGCAGGCTTTGCATTTATTGCATTTATTATGAGCGTGGGCGGTGTATTAGCCGCATTGGAAGCAAACTATTTAAAAGCAGAAGACCCCTGGGATAGCGTTGATTTAGAAAAAATTAAAATCAGTAAAGATGAAGGCAAAAACATTTAGAGTGTTCTCTACACTGGCTGCGGTACTAACGGGTGTAATTATCGTGTTGGCCCTGTCCTTCGCAGGTAATAAATCGCGCGGCCCGTTGGAGAATTTCTTTACCGGTGCAGGCAACGCTGTGCAGCAGGTAGAAAATAACGTTATCATCAAACAGCGCCAGCACAAACGTGCCGATGACCTTACCTGGTTCAGCCCGTTTATTGCAAATCCGGCACTGATTAAAAAGCCTTCCTCTATTTTATTGGGCGCATACGATAACCAGATCAGCGAGTCCCTTAAAAGTGTCATTGAACTGGAAGATTCATTGCACACCCGTTTTCCTTTAATCCATATTTATACCGCCTGGGGAACAAAAGCCGAAGAGCAATTTCCTCAACAGCAGGTTGACGCCATCATCGCTTTAGGCTCCGTTCCCGTTATCACCTGGGAGCCCTGGTTAAGTGATTTTGACGCCGAAAAATATCCCGCCCTCCGCAAAGCCAATGAACGCGATAAAGGCGGCCTGGCAGACGTAGCCAAAGGCTTATACGATCCCTATATTAAAGAATGGGCCACTGCTGCAAAAGAGTCCGGCACCCCCATATTCCTGCGGGTAGGACACGAAATGAACGACCCTTATCGCTATCCCTGGGGTCCGCAAAACAACTCCGCCAAAGATTTTATCGCCGCCTGGAGGCACATTCATAAAGTGTTTGTGCAGGCTGGTGCCACCAATGTAATATGGGTTTGGAGCCCCCACCCTGCCTATGGCTTTTTCGATGCATTTTATCCGGGTAGCGAATATGTTGACTATGTGGGCATCGGAACTTTAAATTACGGCACCGTAGCCAGCTGGTCAAAATGGTGGAGTTTCCAGGAAATATTCGGCAACCATTACAAAGAGATGACCGGCTTCAAAAAACCTATTATGATAACCGAGTTTGGCTGCCTTGATGTAGGTGGCAGCCGCAGCAAGTGGTTCGGCGATGCACTGGCCTCCATACCTGCAAATTACCCAATGGTTAAATCAGTAGTATTCTTCCACTTCTCCGAAGATAAAACCACCACCCAGCAACCCATTGACTGGTATATCAAAAACGACACCGCCACCACCAAAACCATCATTCAACAATTAAAGCAATGGCCGGATTCAGTTCGGCTGGGGCCAATCAAGTAGAACTGGCCGGTAAGGCTCGCTCATATAAGCTGTTTTAAATTAAATCCAAATTCATGTTAACACAAAGCGCACAAAGGAAAATGCCAATACAAAGNNCCACAAAGAATATATTTTTGGTGTGCATTGTATTGAACTTTGTGTGCTTTGTGTTAACATGAATTTGGATTTAATTTTTTACAGCTTATAAGGCTTCTTGCGATAAACCAGAGGGAGGTGTCCGAAGGACAGAGGGTGAGGATGCATTATTTTCCAATAAAACCTACCTCATTTCGTTATAGCTGGGTAAATTGCACAAATAAAACAAGCGCATGTTACTGGAAACACCCGTCTGGCAAAAATTCCTTCACGACTTTCTGCAGGACTTTACTGCCGAAACCACCCGCTATTTTCTTTTTGCCGGAATTACTTTTCTGGCGTTCTATGTTTTAGGCAAAAAAATCTTTGCCCGTTTTAAAATCCAGCAAAAATTCCCTGCCACAAAACATATATGGCGCGAGTTAAGATACTCATTACTGTCATTAGTCATTTTTGCCCTCAATGGCGTTTTTGTGTTTACCTGCTACCGCCATGGTTATACTAAACTATACCTGAACATCCATGCACACAGCTGGGCTTACTTCGCATTCTCGGTATTGGTATTCATTGTAGCCCACGATTTTTATTTTTACTGGACTCATCGTTTTATGCACTGGAAAAAAATATACCCTTACGTGCATAAAATACACCACCTCAGCCATGACCCAACCCCCTGGGCTGCTTATGCTTTTCATCCGTTCGAGGCTGTTATCCAGGCCGCCATCTTCCCTATTATGGTATTTATTTTACCGGTTCATCCTCTGGCAATCCTTATATGGGGTTTGTACCAGGCCGGGCTAAATGTAATGGGCCATTCCGGTTTCGAACTCTTCCCATCCGGCTTTACTTCAGGCACCATCACCAAGTGGCACAACTCATCCACACACCACAACATGCATCATAAATACGCCACCAGCAATTACGGCCTCTACTTCAATTTCTGGGACCGTATTATGGGCACCAACCACCCCAAATACACTGAAACCTTCGAACAGGTAAAGGAGCAAGCCAAAAATTTAAGGAAAGAAGAAACTACCAAACCTGAACGCGTATATCAAGCTTAATTTTAAGCAATCTAACTTGCATCACGACCGCGTCCGAGACCTTAAAACAAGTGCCATATTATCCAATTCATTACCCTCTCTATCGCTTGCGATGGAGAGGGTGACCGCACGAAGTGCCGGTCGGGAGAGGCCCGGCTGTTTATCCGTGCTGTGCGAAATAACTTTCCAAAATGTACATTAACTTTAAGTCGTAATTGTATACCCTCAAAATCTCCTGATTCATGAATAAAAAATTTATCCTTCTGCTGGCTTTTGCGCTAAACACCGCGCTGCTTTTTTCAGCCTCACCCCAACTGGTATGGCACCAGGTTTATGGCTCACCTCAGGATAGCCAGCAGGTATTTGTAAGCGCCATAGATAACTACGACAATATGTTTTTAGCAGGCGCCGTTTATTTCAGCAATTCCGGCAGCCTCATTATTAACCGGTACGACGGCGTAGGCGTTTTAATGTGGAACCGCCTTTATAGTAATAACCCACCGGCTGGCACCGTTGATAAAGCGGTAGCGCTATTCCCCGATGACCAGGCCGGGGTTAGGGTAATTGCCGCTATCAACACCAATGCGGTATTAACACACTTTTTATATTACGATGGCAGCGGCACTTTGCAATCCGACCTCGCTGTGGGCGATACTGCAGCCGGTAATAAAACAATTCCTTTAACTGTAATAACCGATGGGGTATCTTATTATATGCTCGGCCAGCTCAATAATGTTTCCAGCGTTTTTAAATGCGATTACTCCGGGCACATACTGTGGTCTGCACCGGTTAATGACAATTACAATAGCCAGGCAGGCAATATCAGTTTTGACCCTTTCGGAAATATCGTGGCCGCGGTGTACGATAGCATTTTACCCCAGGTAATTATTCACCGGTACAATAGCAATACCGGCCTTGAACTACCGGGCTTTAATTCGCACATAAGCAGCCTGCCCGTTAACGGCAACTTTATCCAAATGCAGGTGGACCCGGGTAGCAACGTCTTTATGGCCTCCACCGGTACCGATTCTTTGGGCAGAACGCAATTGGCGGTAAACAAGTTTGACACCAGCGGCAATATACTCTGGTCCACACTTTGCACCTCCGGTAAAGGCCACACAAACATGCTTAACAGCTTTGTAATGGACCATAACGGCGACATCCTCATTTCCGGCCCCTACACTGACAACACCGACACCCTGCAATACGCAGGCCTTTATAAAGTATTTAATCCTACCGGCGGCATCCTCTGGTCGTTTGCTGACAGCGAATTTTTAGTAAACTCAGCCGTTACAGTGGTAGACCAATTCGATAATGTATACCTCGGTGACACTAAAACGCCTTCCACCATTTCGCCAAACTACTCCACCTTTTCATTCACCCGGTTAACCTCCGATAGTGGCCAGGTACAATGGAACAGAAGTTTTGATAACTCATCTGACAACTTCGGGTTAATGGTGCAGGTAAATAATTTCGGCGACCTCTTTTTTGCCACCAACACCCCAACCGATAGCAACACCAGTTGGTTTGCAGGCAGAATAGGCAACAACGCCGGCGATTCACTGGGCACCTCCGTTCAAACAATTGCCCCCACCCTCAGCTTAAATGTTTTTCCAAACCCCTTCTCTTCCGAAACCAATATAAGCTTTACATCATCCCAGGCGGAACAGCTCTCACTAACAATATTTGATATCTCCGGCCAGTTGGTACAGCAGCAACAGGTGCAAAGCGTAGCAGGATACAATCAACTGGCTGTTAAAGCAGAATTTGCGCCAGGCCTTTATTTGATACAGTTGGAAGGAAAATATGATTTCGCAGTTCAGCGCGTTATAATAGCACCTTAGTAAGCTATCTCCCCACTACTGTTCGAAACATACGAATTGAATGGGCAATCCAATTTTCGCATGGCGAAAATTGGCAATATCCCCCTCTGGAGGGGGCGTAGGGGGAGGAGAGACTTGTGCCGAATCGAATTCCTGAATTATGAAAGACCACGTGTTTCAAACACTAATGGCTATCCTCTACAATAAATCTGACGCCTCCGCTGTTCATTTTGTATTCCCCGGCTGTTTACTCTGTATTCTCCTTCGTGCGATAAAAGTATTTGGGGGAGATCTAACCTCATTTCTTCGGTCCCAAAATCCTGCTGCGATGTTTAATACCCCAGTCGCGCAACGCTATCAAAACATCCTGCAACGAATGGCCGTAGGTGGTAAGCTCATATTCAACCGTAACTGGTGTTGTATCGTAAACGGTGCGTTTAACCAACTGGTTTATTTCAAGCTCCTTCAACTCTTTCGAGAGCATACGCGCCGTAATTTTCGGAATCCCCCGTTCCATTTCCTTAAAGCGTTTCTTGCCTGTAATTAATGCACCTATAATGGGCAGTTTCCATTTCCCGCTTAAAATATCCAGCGTATCCCTGATAGGGATGGTAAATTGCGAGCACCCGGTGTGCGAAGGGGCAGCACCCTCACTTTTCTTATTTTTTGCCATAATACAATAGTCAATTCTCTTTAGTATACCGGTATACTAAAGTATAGTAGTTACCAAAGTATAGCAAATATACGTACCTTTGCAATACAAACAAAAACCTAAAAAAATGAATACAGCACTTTGGATTGCCCAGGGATTATTCGGCGCCATGTTTATACTGGCCGGCATTATGAAATCAACCCAGCCAAAAGAAAAGCTGGCCAAAAACATGCCCTGGGTAAATGATTACTCTGCCACACAGGTAAAATTAATTGGCGTTTCAGAACTATTAGGTGGCATCGGGCTTATATTACCCTGGTATCTTGTTATTGTTCCTATACTTACTCCTGTTGCTGCAGTATGCCTTGGCCTGGTAATGGTATTGGCCGCCATCTATCACTTCAACCATAAAGAATATCCCGGTATTGGCGTCAACTTTGTCCTCTTTGCAGGTGTTATTTTTATTGCATACGGAAGGTTTTAAGCTTAGAAGCTGCTTAAAGAAATTCATGTCAACACAAAGTTCAATACAAAGAACACTAAAAATATACTCTTTGTGGCCTTNNCTTTGTATTGGCATTTTCCTTTGTGTTCTTTGTGTTAAATTGCATTTGGATTTAATTTTAAACAGCTCATAAAGTAAAAAGGAATTAAAAATGAAGGTTGAAATATGGTCTGATATTTTGTGCCCCTGGTGCTATATCGGCAAGCGTGAATTTGAAAATGCCCTCAACCGGTTTAAGCACAAAGATAAAGTTGAGGTAACCTGGAAAAGCTTCGAACTGGATCCCTCTGCCCAAAAAGATTATGATGGAGACCTATACTCGTTGCTTTCATCCAAATACAATGTAAGTATTGAAAGGGCCCGGCAAATGACCGGCGCATTGATAGAACGTGCAAAGGCAACAGGCCTTACCTATAACATGGATATAGCCAAAGCCACAAACTCTTTTGATGCACACAGGCTTATACACCTGGCAGCAGAACACGGTTTGCAGGAGACAGTTATAGAACGTTTATCGGCGGCTTATTTAACTGAAGGCAAACATATAGGCCATCATGAAACCCTTATTCAAATTGGTGTTGAAGCCGGTTTGGATGAAGCAGACGTAACAAAAATGCTGAATAGCAATTCTTACGCAGATGCAGTAAGAAAGGACGAATACGAAGCGCAAAATTTAAGTATAAAAGGTGTCCCCTTCTTCCTCATAAATCAAAAGTATTCTATCTCAGGCGCACAACCACAGGAAGTTTTTGCCGAAGCCCTTGAAAAAATATGGGAGGAATTGTATCCCGAAACAAAGGCTGATGTAACTTCGGGCAACGCACAATGCGGCGCTGACGGGCAATGCCAGTAAACCAAGAGCGAACTGAAGTTCATTTTACCGAAGGAGATCTTTACCGGGCCTTACGCGCATCAACCGGCATACCGGGCGTTTTTACACCCGTTGCCGAAAACGAGAGCCCGGCAATATTGAATAAGCTCCGTGGTTTTTTTAATTCCTCTTCTAAAAATGATATAAAAACGCCTGAGGCCGTACTAATACCCACATTTTCCATGTTCGAACTGCTAAATGCTTCTTATGATGCCACTCTCGACAGGCTGGTTGAAGTTATGCTTGAAAATTCACCGGCTGATGTGCTGGTTGAAGTACTGTGTAAGGTATGCCCGGTATTTGAGTTTTACCGCTCAGCCGAGCTGATTAACATAGGCAAAACAGCCTATACCAACGCTATGGTTAAAAGCGGGCTAAAGGAACGAAGCTTTTAATTACCCTTCATACATCCCTTAAAAAAATGCCCTCATTTAATTAGAATTGAATTACTTCGCTTTTAGCGCTGATTAGGTGCAAAACATTCTGTTATTATGGCCAAGCAGAAAAAACAGCAAAAACCCGTTGTAAAACCTCTCTCACCCGGCAACTCATGGCTAAAGGGTAAAAGGCTTTATGCGCTCATAATTTTTGCATTCAGCTTTGGGCTGTATTTTAATACCCTTTTTAATGGCTATAACCTGGATGATGAACTGGTAACCAATAATCACCGCATTACATCTAAAGGTTGGGATGTTTTAAAGTTCAATTTCGAAGCTTTTAACAGCGTCCAATTACAGGATAGCAGCTTTGCCCAAAAACTCAGATATTTTGTTCCCATAGTGTTCACCGTTCCCTATTACCAGGATAATGCCGGTTATAAATATGAATACCGGCCGTTGGTTTTTGCCAGCTTTGCGTTAGAGCATGCCCTGTTTGCAAAAAAGACCGCAGTAAACGGCAGCGAAGTTGAAACCGATAGCCCAACTATCAGTCATTTTATAAATATTCTGCTCTATGCGTTTTTATGCGTATTGCTTTTTTTAGTTCTCTGCAAACTCTTCGGCAATTACAATATCATTTTCCCCTTGCTCATCACCTTGTTGTTTGCAGCATTTCCCATGCACACCGAAGATGTTGCCAGCATAAAAAACCGCGATGAGCTGCTGGCCCTTATTTTTGGCCTGCTCAGTTTAAATTTCTCCTGGGCCTATATTCAAAAAAGCAAACCGGTCTATCTCGTTTTAGTGCTGCTTTTCTTCACCTGCGGCATTTTATCAAAGCCAACTACCATAACGTTTGTTTTGCTTATTCCTTTGTGCCTGGTTGTATTTGCAAATCCCCGGTTTTGGAAATTAATATGGGCCTCTGCCGTAATAATAATTCCCTCCGTTTTTTATTCCCGGCGCTATACCGCGTTTGAACAAATTACCCTGGGTGCTGCTTTGTTTTTTGCCGTCACTGCCCTGTATATACTCAAAAACAGGACTTCATTTCTGGCCTCATCTAAAGCCTCGTTAATAAATGTTTATTCCTGGTTCAGAGCTACCCGTAATAGCAACACACCGGATACTCACAGCCTTAATTTCAATGCATTAAAAAAGCCACTGCCAGTGCTGCTTATCCTGTTTGGCGCATATATACCCGCCCTGGTTTCCATCTTCGGAATTCAGCTAAACGATGCATGGTTAACCTGTGTTCCGCTAATCTTCATCTGCGCCCTTTACATTTTTGCGGCAGATGAAATAAAGCTGATTCTTATTACCCCCATCGCACTGGTTATGGTTTTTGCCCGGGTAAAATTCCCTCACCATTCCGGTCTTATTGAAATGGGTTTGATAGTCTTTCTGGCAAGCCACATATTCTCCGGCCCTAAAGCTTTCAGGATTGCAGGCCTGGTTAATTATTTAATCTTTACGGTAGTTTCGGTTATATGGCTTCACTCCTTCAATTTTCTGTTCATCATCTTTTTTATAGGACTGCTTAACCGTAAACTATTGGTGGTTTCGTTGGTGCTGATAGCCGGTTCAGTTATACTATTTATAAAAAAGGCCTTTGGCATTTTGCATCATGGAAACCAAATCTGGAGTATAGGCATTTTATTGCCGCTGCTTTATGCCTTCTTCTTTTTGCTTTGGAAAAGCTATTGGCCCACCGCCATTCGCACCGCCACCGCTATTTTGCCTTTATCGCTCATCGTGTTTTTTACCTGGGCACATCCTTTCGCCAATAACAACACCTTACTTAAAGCAAAAGGCGTTTATCATCAAATCAACAGTATAAAAGCCGCCGACCCTACACCGGTGCAATCCGTAAGGCCACTTATTTATCCTGAATATCCTCTTGGTAATAATGCTCCCCTCTCCTTAAAATTTGGCACCTCAATGGAAGTTCTGGGCAAATACCTCTGTATGGTTTTGGTCCCATATCCTATGAGCTACTATTATGGATACTCGGTTATTACACCGCAAAAAATATCAGATATAGTGCCTGTTCTCAGCCTGCTTATCCATCTGTTGTTATTGGGTATTGCACTTTACTTTTTCGAAAAAAAACCGGTGCTCAGTTTCGCCATTTTATTCTACCTCATTTCTATATCTGTGTTCTCTAACCTTGTAATGCCGGTTCCAGGATTGGTTGCCGACCGCTTTTTGCTTATTCCCTCCATTGGCTTTTGCATCCTGCTTGTTTTTGCGGGTTCAATTATCTTTAAACAGGATTTTGAAGATGCAGGGCTTAACCTTAACTCATTAAAGCAACCATTAAAGATTGCACCCGGTGTAATCCTGGTGCTTTATTCCGGCCTTACTTTTTCAAGAAATATGCAGTGGAAAGACCAGGTTACCCTTTTCAGGCACGATATAACGGTTGTTGAAAATTCAGCTCAGGCACAAAACCTGCTGGGCATTCATCTGTTCATATTGTCAAACCACGAGGCCGATCCTTCCCTGCAAAAGCAATTGAGGGAAGAAGCCGTGCCACACTTTAAAAAAGCGCTCGAAATTTACCCCGGGTTTATGAATGCTTCATATGACCTTGGCCGCACCCTCGAAGCCCTTAAACTAAACGATGAAGCATTTGCCCAATACCAGGTAACAGTAAAAATTGATACCACCTTTGTAGCCCCCTATTTTAACATGGCAACCATTATGCATAACAAAGGGCAATACGAAGCTTCCATCCCTTTATACCAAAAATTTATCACCCAATATCCCCTGCAATTGGAAGCTTATACCAACCTCAGCTTTGCCTACTTCCAGCTAAAGGATTATGAAAAATCTATTGCCACCAACCGCCTGGCTATAAAAGCAACGGGCGAAGCCTTTTACCCAACCGTAAACATTGCAAAAACTTACACCGTAATGGGCCAGGCGGACAGCGCCCTCTTCTACTTTGAACAAGCCCACACCATGCACCCCAACGATGCCGGCGTAAACATGAATATCAGCAAGCTAAAAGGAAATACTCAGTAGTACCTGTTAGAAACAGGATTACATTATGTGAAAAATTTTCGACTGCATTTTTCAAGCGTAGCGAAGAAAAATGAAGAATGTCCCCCGCTGAAAGCTTGCCTATGCACACATCCTGCTTAAAGCAAATTTATTCTCTCTATACCAGCAAATACCGGGTTTATCTACTTGTCTCAACCNNAAAGATGTGTGCATAGACAAGCCGCTGAAAGGGGGCGTAAGGGGAGAGTCCCTTCGCATGTCGACCACGAATTAGCCAGTCAGGCCGAACAACTACTTTCCCTAGTTGATCCTCACCTCCGCATCACCCACACTCAACTTATAAGTTTTACCAATAACCAACGCCCGGTTATCAGGCAAATGCCCGGCCGGAAAGCCAAAACAAATCGGGTAATTATATTTCTGCAGGTGCTCGGCAACTATTTCATGCGCATCTTTACCAAACGGAATTGCGTTGTCTTTTATCTCAGAAAAACTACCCACTATAACCCCTGCCAGGTCCTGTAATTTGCCCGAGCGTTTCAGGTTCATCATCATCCGGTCAACATGATAGCGGTACTCATCAATATCTTCCAGGAAAAGTATTTTCCCAAATGTATTAATGCCCGACCTCGTTCCTGTAATGCTGTATAAAATAGAAAGGTTACCCCCTATCAATATCCCCGCCGCTTCTCCCGCCCGGTTTAACGCATGGGGTGCAACGGTGTATTCATTCCGTTCCCCAAACAATTCGCGGCGCAGCGATTCAATGGCCTCCGGGGTCCCTTTCGGAAACTGTACCGGCATCAGCGAGTGAATAGATTGAATACCTATGTTATTTGAAATATGCGTGTGCAGATAAGTTACATCGCTGAACCCCACAATCCATTTGGGATGTTTCATAAACTCATCATAATTGATTTCATCCATCATGCGCACCGTTCCATATCCCCCACGCGCGCAGATAATTGCTTTAATGGAGGAGTCGTCCAGGGCCTTCTGAAAATCCTGCAGCCGTTCGCTATCGGTTCCGGCATATTGGTTATCCTGTTTTCCAATGGTTTCCCCAATGGTAACCTGTAGTCCCCACAGCTTAAAGGTTTCAATGGCCGGGGCAATTTCCTCAATGCTGATTTTGCGGGCAGTGCTTAATATATATATACGGTCTCCCTTCTTTAAAAACGGCGGTTGTAATAACATACCTCAAAAATAACCACCTGCCGGCCAAACACCAGCTTCGCACAAAATTATTTTCCACAACAACATTTATTCCCGGCTAAAATGTCAAAAATCACGTAATACACTGATTCAAAATGAATAATATGATAGCCATTTCACAATATGGCTTCATATTAAAAGGTCCCAAAAGAGGTCCGAAGATTTATATTAAAATTTATTCTTAAAGACAACTATGTATTGGTAAAAAAAACACTACCTTGCATACTGTCAGCAAAACAAAGGCCGCCCCAATCATCTCCAGCTTCGGTTGGAGATGAGAGGGCCTTTCTTAGCCCGCTTCTGGCAATTTCAAAACCTTGTTACGTGCCAGGCGGTTTCGGGCGCTATTAGCAGCGTATTTAACCCATCTTATTCGGCAATTCAAACTAAACACCCCGGTAACCTCATTTAGAAAAACCCAACAGGCACTCTCACTAATTACTTTTTCTATCTTCATGCCAGAAATAATCATGCATNNAAAGGGCTTATGTTTTTGTTTTAATCGCGGTTGGCATATTGCTTTCAACATCTGTTAATGCGCAATATTGCGGCGGCAACTCGGGTTCAGGCATTTGTACGGCCAGTACCACTTTACATAATGCAGGCTTTGCCCCCGCAGAGGACACCTTACCGTGCATTGTTATCGGCCAGCCTTACAACCAGGTAATTCAGTTTCACACCCCCTCAACCTGGAACGTCCCCGGCGGTTACAACGACCCATTATCCTTTCTCCAAATAGACACTATCAGCAACCTTCCATGTGGCATGTGCTGGTTAATGGGGGCGTCTAACCTTCAAATCAACGGAAATGCTACCGGATGCATCAGAATATCCAATCCAACCTTCGATGCCCCCGGCGAATATCAGTTACATATCATTGTTGATGCCACCACTACTTTTCTCGGATTCCCCACCGATAATACCGACGAGGACCTTGCGGCACAGGGCCTCAGGTATTTTGTAAGGGTAAAATTGCCGGGCGATACCTGTTTAAGACTCGATACTTTATTGGCCGGCAATACGGCCTCTCATTCAGGTACTATTGCCGCACCTGTAATTGCCGGTAATAACACCGTTTGTGTGGGGGGCAAAACCACTTTAAAAGCCACAGGCACCGGTTATTATGCTTATATCTGGAGCACAGGTTCTTTTTCTGATTCAATAACCGTTGGTGTAGGTACTTACACCGTTACTGTTTACGGCAATTGTAACAGCGACTCTGCAACAACCACAGTAACGGTTGCCCCCATCCGGGACACAATTACCGCTTCAGGCTCAACCAGCATTTGCCAGGGAAGCAGTGTTACGTTAAGTGTTCCCACAGGCAGCACATATCTTTGGAGCAACGGGGCTACCACAAATAGTATCAGCCCGGGGCTGGCGGGCACTTACCATGTTACCGTAACCAACTCAATAGGTTGCAGCGCAGTTTCTTCAGGCGTTCAGGTTACGGTTAACCCTGTACCAACAGATACCATAACCGCCAGCGGGCCATTGATTTTTTGCCCCGGCGGAAGCGTTGTATTAAGCGGCCCTCCGGGACTATCCTATCAATGGAGCACGGGCAATACAACCCGGAGTATAACCGCCAATCAAACCAGTACGTATTCACTTATTGTAACCAACAGCAATAACTGTAGTGCAATCTCGGCACAGATAAACGTAACCGAAAGCTCTTTGCCAAACAACAGCGTTACCATTGCCGGCACCACTTCTTTTTGTCCCGGCGACAGCGTAACCCTTACCGGAACGGCCGGCTTAAACTATATTTGGAGCAACGGGGCTACCACGCAATCTATTGCAGCATATCAGGCAGGCTCATATATTTTAACGGTAACTAACGCCATCAATTGCAGTGCGGTTTCTTCCCCGGTAAATGTTACTTTCTTAGCCGCTCCCAATGATTCTGTAACCGTCATTGGCTCACTTTCGCTCTGTTCAGGCGGAAATGTTGAATTCACCGCGCAACCTGGCCTGGCCTATAGCTGGAGCAATGGCTCTAATGCACAAAGCATTATTGCCTCGCAAAGCGGTACTTACAATGTTACAGTTACTAATGTTAATAATTGCAGCGCCGTTTCAGCACCGTTAAATGTTACGGTTACCAATGCCCCGGATGATAGTATCAGCGCCAGCGGGCCCCTTACTTTTTGCTCAGGGTCGAGCCTTACCCTTTCGGCTATATCAGGCTACACCTATCATTGGAGCAGCGGTGCAACTACGCGAAGCATTAATGTAACACAAACCGGGCATTACTCGGTTACCATAACCAACGGCACCAGTTGCAGCGCAACATCAACACCTGTAGCGGTTACAGTTAATCCAGGTCCCGCTAATACAATCACGCAAACCGGCGCAAGCACTTTCTGTTCAGGTGGGCATATCACGCTTACCGCAGCGGCTGGTTTAACCTATAATTGGTCTACCGGTGCAACCACTCAGTCTATAACCGCAACCCAGGCCGGCAGTTACGTGGTTACAGTTACAAGCAGCAATAATTGTACTGCATCCTCAACGCCGGTTAACGTTACGGTGCTTGCCGCACCCGGCGCAACCGTTGTGGCCAACGGGCCAACCTCCGTCTGCCCCGGAAATTATGTAACCTTAATTGCCACAGCAGGGTTCACTTATATTTGGAGCAATAGTTCAACAACTCAAAGCATTACTGTTAATCAGGGAGGCAGTTATGTAGTTACTGTAACTAATAGTAACCAGTGTTCAGCGTCAGTTGCTGCCCCTTTAGTTACAATTTACGGCCACACAACTATCAACACCCAACCTACCAACCAGGTTACCTGCATCAACGGGCAGGTTACGTTCACCGTATCAGCCGGTGGCGATAGCCTTACTTATCAGTGGCAGAAAAGCGGCGTTAACATAAACGGCCAGCAGGATTCCACTTTTACCATCCCTTCCGCAGCGCTTGCTGATACCGGTAACTACCGGGTGTTAATAAGCGGCCTTTGCGGCAAAGACACTTCAAACTATGCCTCCCTTTCAGTGGCGGGTTCTTTAACCTTTTCGCAGCAACCGGCATCGCAAACAATCTGTGCAGGCAACAACGTTAGTTTTACCGTAGTTGCTAATGGAACGAGTACCACCTATCAATGGAAAAAGGATGGCCAGAATATTACCGGTGCCACCTCAGCCACTTATACTATTAACAGCGCACCAACAACCGATACCGGCAGTTACACCTGCTATGTAGCCAGCAGTTGCGGAAATACCACATCAAACGCAGCCGTACTAACCATTAATATTCCTACGTCTTCAAATATCAGCCGTACTATCTGCCAGGGCAGCACATATAATCTTAACGGACGGCTGCTAACAACTTCAGGTACCTACCACGATACAATAAACAACGCACGCAACTGCGATAGTATTATAACCCTGGTTTTAACGGTTACCCCTGCACCGGTATATACCTACTACGATTCTCTCTGTTCGGGTAGCACCTATAACTTTAACGGAACGCCCTTAACCACTGCCGGCACTTACCGCGATACCGTTGCTACCGGCAGCGGATGCGATAGCATAGTTATTCTGCATTTGTCTGTCAAACAGTCTTCATCAGGTAATATTAATGCAGCTATATGCCAGGGGGCAACTTACCATTTTAATGGAATGGCGTTAACAACCACCGGTGTTTATTCCGATACGCTAACCACCCACAGTGGTTGCGATAGCATCATATATCTGCACCTTACAGTTAACCAACCCACCTTTAACACCATAAACGCATCTCTTTGCGGAACCCGCACTTATACCTTTAATGGCCGCAGTATTTCTTCCGCCGGTACTTATACAGATACCCTGCAAAATGCCGCCGGGTGCGATAGTACAATTACGCTTAACCTTACGGCTACGTCAACTGTTACCTATGCCTATAGCGCCACAATATGCCAAGGGGGCCTTTATAACTTCAACGGCCGTATAATTACAAGCCCGGGAAGTTATTTCGATACCATTCAGGCCTCAGGCGGTTGCGATAGTGTGGTTGTATTGCATTTAATCGTAAACCAGCCTACATCTTCTTCTGTTACTGCTTCAGTTTGCGCTGGCCACACTTATACTTTTGGCAGCCGCACCATAACCATATCCGGCACTTATTACGACACGCTGAATAATGCCCACAATTGCGATAGTATTATTACCCTGCACCTTACCGTTGATGCCGCCATCACTACAACCTTACATGCCGCCGTCTGCTCGGGCCACACGTATTCATTTAACGGCCAGCAATTAAGTTCATCCGGCACTTATACAGCACATCTTACCGCGCGAAACGGCTGCGATAGCACTGTTACCCTTGTGCTGCAGGTAGGCGCGTTTGTAACCAATAATATAAATGCTGCCGTTTGTTCCGGTAGCTCGTATAATTTCAATGGCAGGCAAATAACCGCCGCAGGTACGTATAAAGATACGCTTACTGCACAGGGNNGGCGCTAATGGTTGCGATAGTATTTTAACCCTGACATTACAGGTAAGCTCCTTTTTAACCACCAGCCTTATTGACACTATTTGCCAAGGCACATCTTATAACTTTAACGGGCAAAGCCTTTCGGCCACCGGTACTTATATTGATACACTGACAGCACAGGGTGGCTGCGATAGTATTGTAACCCTTAATTTAACGGTTAGCCATACCGCCTCATCAACAATTAATGCCACCATATGCGTGGGCAGCACGTATTTGTTTAACGGGGTGCAGATTGGCGCCACAGGTACTTATTTCGAAGCTTTGTCCGGCCTCCATGGTTGCGATAGTATTGTTACGCTTAACCTGGTAGTAAATTCCTTTATTACAAATACAACCAACGCAAATATTTGCCTTGGGTCCTCATACAATTTTTACGGACGCCATCTAACCGCCACCGGAGCTTATTCCGATACCCTTTCTGCACAAGGCGGTTGCGATAGCATTCTTGTACTTAATCTTACTGTTAACCCTGGTATTTCGCATAACATAACGGTAGTTATTTGCCCCAATGGCAGCTATAACTTTAACGGGCGGCACTTAACCAGCCCCGGCACATATCGCGATACGCTAACCACCCACAGTGGTTGCGATAGTATGGTGGTGCTGCAACTGGATACCAGCTCAGTACTGTTCAGTTCAGTCAGAGCCACTTTCTGCAACGGCAGTTATTACAACTTTAACGGCGATACGCTGACCGCAGCCGGTGAATTTACCGATACCCTCAGCGCAGCTGCAGGCTGCGATAGTATCGTTACCCTTACCCTTAGCGTGCTTCCGACATACAACATAGTTTTAAACCGGACTATATGCAGTGGCGATACATTTTCTTTTGCGGGGCATGCTATCACCACAGGTGGCACCTATTCCGACTCATTGACCACCCGAAATGGCTGCGATAGCCTCGTAACACTTAACCTGGTTGTTAATACCCCGCCGGCAATAACCTGGCCCCAGCCCGATACCATCTGTAATAATAACGACAGCACTCATGTGCCCCTTGCGGCCCCCAGTCCTATTGGCGGTGCACTAACCGGTAATGGTGTACATGGCCTGGTACTAACAGTTAACGGAAGCGGAAACTACCCGGTAACCTATACCTATACAGATAGCGGCGGGTGTATCACTTCAGTAACTAAAAACCTGTTGGTTGAATCATGCCTGGGTATTGAACAGATAACAGAAGAGTTTTCCATAGCTGTTTTCCCTAACCCGGCTAACGATGTTATAACTGCGCAGGCCGATGCCTTTGCCGGTAACCGTGTGGCCCCCGTTGTTTATGATATGATGGGCAAATCAGTAATAGTTCCATTTAGCCAACAAGCGGATAAAATTACTTTCAACACCGGTAAGCTTGCCGCCGGCGTCTATTTAATTAAATTCAACATCAACGGCATTTGGGTAAGCAAACACTTTGTTAAAGCCGATTAAGTATATCCCGTTTTTATTCGTTCTTTTCTGTAAATCTGAAACCGCGGCTTGCACCGGCAAGCGGAATTAGTTGACTGCCGGGCCATTTTCCGAAGAAGGTTGTCTTCTCCATACATACATTACCCCCTGCAAAGCTTAGCCTCCTAAAGTAGTTGCCCTCCTTTCCCTATTTTCAACGGGTGTACGACAAATTTCCCTTTTAGCTTGGGAAGCGGTTCTCCCGCCCCGGGAGCTAGAGGGTTAGCGAGGCAGCAAANNAGGCAGCAAAAGGGAAATTTGTCATACACCCTATTTTCAACCCCTCCATATCTCCCCTCCGCCGTTTTTCATATATTTGCCGCCCATTCATAGTAATGGCCCCGTAGTTTAATGGATAAAACGAAGGTTTCCGGAACCTTTGATAGCGGTTCGATTCCGCTCGGGGCTACTTTTTTAAGTTTTTATCATAGGTAACTTACCTTGAAAAAGGCTTCTGGATACAAATCCGGATACAGTTTTGAGCGTATCCTTGCTTTTCTGACCGGTTATACTATTCTACCTTTGCTGACTATGGATAAGCTGAACTCTAGTGGTAAACCCACTAAGGAAACCGTTACAGAAATAAAGATAGATGAAAAATCAATCTTCGCCCCGCTTTATAATGAGGTTGAGAAGGTTGAAATAATATATTGTGAACCGAAAAGCAAAGGCTTTAGAAGGGTGTATGAAATCCTTAGTTTTAATGCTTGCCCTGATCCTGAATCATTCCGGCATAAAATTAAAGAACTATATAAGACATTTTATGCGAAGCTATCAGAGTTCATACAAAAGGAACCAATTAGTGAAAGGAGCATTATCCTCAATAATTGCGAAGTTCAATTAAGAGAATTAAAAGCAAAAGTTCTTGGAACTAAATATGATTTTGAAAGAAATGAGTGGCCAAATAGGTTCGTAAATTGTGAGTGTATCTTAGCAAGCAAGATTGAAGGTAAAATTGTTCGGGATATAATTGAGGAGCTTCCTCCCGGACCACATCATATGCATATACTACATCAACATGCAAGGAAAGTTTCAGACCGAAATAATATGAAAAATAATACTGGCTTGCTCAAAACAGCCGAGCCATTTGTGTTTGTTTGGCTGGAAAGCGTTGATAAAATGATCGTCAAGCTTGAAAATTTATTAGAAAACCCACCCAAAGATCGTTCTACGCCGAAGAAAATCAATATCAATGAAAAGCTCCTACCGACTTTAACCAAGTTTTTGATGCAATATTTCAGGGACAATACGTATTCTGAATTATACTCAGTTCTATCTGGTTCAGAAATTAAAGAAAAACTGATATTTTATAGTACCGCAGCACGGTTTCTTGATGTGTTCTATTTATTGTATGCTAAAAGTGATGATAAATTAAAATTAATAGAGGATAAGAAAACTGTAACTATACAATGGATAATTGACAATTTCAAATATATCAAAAAGAACACCCCCAATGTTTTTGAGCCAACAAACATGAACAATTATATTAATGTAGATGAGCGCAAGTGTAGACGCCCTCTATCTCCCGATTTTGAGGATGATCTTTCCGATTTTCTGGCAGATTCTGAACACAATTAGTTCGTTAGTAAATCTACTAACGAACACCTAATGTTTACTGGTATTAACTTTGTGCTCGATTAGCGGCTAAATTAAAAGCTGACCTAATTATCACAATATGATACAACAACCGCAGGATATCAATCCGTTCAAATTGCAATTCGATCTTCTCCAGCAAGCCAACAGCAAATTAGATCATTTGATTGGATTATATAATAATAAAAGTCCAGAGGCATTAGATTTTACGAAACCAATGACTGTAACTGTCTTATCAATCTATCTGTCCTGTTCTGAGCAAAAAATATACAAAAAAATTAAAAAGAAAAGTATCCCTTATCATCTCAAGGATGATGAAAGGACATACTACTTTTTTAAGGATGAAATAGATGAATATTTAAAATCAAATTAATAAAAGTTAGCGAACAAAAATAAACTTCAAAAAAATGGCAAAGAAAAAACCAGTTGAACCGAAGAAAAAGAAAAAAAATACGTTTGGTAGATGGCACGAACCACCACAGGTAAATACCATGGGTTCTATTCCGTCTTTTAGCCCCGTACCGCAGCAGCCGGTATCCAAGTAAGAAAATCACTATTTGAAAAAACTCAACAACAACCGCACCCAAAGATACTGCCATATGAGCGAGCGGTTCTAAAAAAATACTATGAACAAAGAAGATAGCAAAAGTAATCTGAATGCGATAAACGATTTTGAAAAATCCGGCTTTAGCCTTGATGAATTTAGAGCTGAAGACCAGCAGCTACTTGCCAATGACACTTCCTGTGAAGTGAATCGCTTCCCTGTAGAAGTATTCCCTTTGGCTGTCCAGGCAATCATCACTGCAACAAACGAACACCTTAAATACCCCATCGACTTTATCGCTGCATCTATTCTTTATGCTGCTTCAGTTGCTATGGGCAATACCTATAAGGTGCAAGTAACAAATGGCTGGGTAGAATCTTCGGTTTTATGGTTGGCAGTCGTTGGCCGAGTGGGTACTAATAAAACGCCCCCGCTGTATTTTGCCTTAAAACCAATTATTGATGAGGATGAGAAACGCCATATGATTTACATTAGGAAAAATAAGGAATATGAGATAGCCAGTTCACTTTCTAAAAGTGAAAGAAAAGAGCAAAGCATTGATGACCCTATAAAACCAGTTAGGGAGAAATATCTGCTATCGGATTTTACCCCGGAGGCTTTAGCCCAAATACACAAATACAATTTACGCGGGATAGGCGTTTACGTAGATGAACTAGCCGGATGGTTTAAAAATTTCAATCGATATAATAAAGGTTCGGATATGGAATTCTGGCTTAGCACTTGGAGCGGTAAGCCAATTAATATAGATAGAAAGACGGTCGAACCAATACTTATTTCCTTACCTTATATACCAGTTGCTGGCACAATACAAAATGCAGTACTGAAAGAACTGGCTAAGGTTAGTAGATATAGTAATGGGTTGCTTGACCGCATACTATTTGTGGTACCAGAAAATCTTCAAAAGCCATATTGGAATGAAACTGAAATAGAAGATAAATTTATAGATCAATGGCGAGATATTATTATGAATATATTATCTATTACTATTGACTTAGATGAATTCCTGTTGCCTCGACCAGTGATATTACATTTTACTCCTAAAGCAAAGGCTATACTTATTCAATGGCAACGATCAAATGCTGATGAATGCAACACTGCGGAAAGTGAAGCAGTAAGAGGCGTAATCAATAAATTGGAAATTTACGCAATTCGATTTGCTCTGATACTTCAATTGCTGCGCTGGGCTTGCAATGAGGGCGACAGAAATGCAATAGGGGAAGAGGCTGTGGAAGGCGCGTTACAACTAGTCGAATACTTTAAGAAGTCAGCCATCAAGGTTCACTCTATCATTGATAACTATAGCCCGTTAGATGACCTAACGGACATTTGGCGCAAACTTTATGAAGTTCTACCCAGTACCTTCACTAAAGCCGAAGCATTAGAATTTGCGGATTTCTACGACATCTCGCCAGATACCTTTAACAAGTGGCTGAAGAAGCAAACCAAAATCCTATTTAAGAAATTAAAACAGGGCATCTACGAAAAATTGATTTAACCGGTGGAGTATTAGGTAACCCGACAAGAGTGAATTGCCACAATTGCCACAATTGCCACCTTAATATTTAGAAATGAAAGACGAATTCACTAATCCCTTGCCCAAACTGGTATTCGATAAGAAGAGAACCCGGGTAAAATTTTGCCCCTGCGGAAAAAGCAATAAGGATGTGAAGTTTGCCCCTTTCGTAGGGTACGAAGATAAGGGCTTCTGCCATTCATGTGGGCTGACTTTTCTACCAGAATTACCCGGGGTGGAAAATTGGAGAAACTTATCATTTAATAAACCTATACCTGTGATTAAGTCGAAACAAGAAATTGAAATTATTCCCATGTATATATTGGACGAAATCCTGATTAAATATAAGCATTGGGATAACGATAACCATTTTATCCAGTGGCTTGGTAGCGAAAAACGCAAGGAGATGGATCAGGTGCCATTTGATAATGAACTGGTAAAAAGCTTGATTGAAAGATATCGACTTGGCAATTACGGCAATTGTGGCAACCAGTATAACGGATGGACGCTATTTCCTTATATAGATATTCAGGGGAGGGTGAGGCAGATGAAGATAATGGACTACAATGCTGAAACAGGTAAGCGCGTCAAGGAACCGCAAAATAAAGTTTTATGTGTTGGTAAAATAATTTTAAAAAATACGGAAGCAAACATAGTTGCGTGTTTCTACGGTGAGCATTTACTTGCAGGGAATAGCAAGTCCGTAAGATTATTCGAAAGCGAGGCTACAGCTACCTATGCCGCCGCGTTCTTCCCCGATAGTATATGTCTTGCAACGGGTGGTACGCATGGTGCCAAATGGGTTGAACCGGATGTGTTTAAAGTATTGCGGGGCAGAAAAATAACGTTGTACCCGGATATTGATACCCATGAACTTTGGGAGGAAAAAGCTATGGTTTTAAGGGACTATAATTTAGACGTAATAGTATCGCAGATTATCGTACAAAAAGCTTTGAGCTATTCTAAATCAAAAGGTATTTCTTATAGTGAATTGGTCAAACAAAAATACGATCTAAGGGACTTTCTAAAGTACCAGTGCAACACAAATTTTGTTCCATCTAAAAACGATTTCGTTATAAATGTGCCAATCCATACTACACAGCCGATGGAAAGAAATTTGAAACTGCAAATATATGATACAGCCGTTGACTGCAATTCGTTTGAACGCATTACTCTTCAGGGAGAATCCGATAAAACAGCTCACGTAAAACCAACAAAATTTGATGTTGCTATAGAGTTTGTAACCGTCAAAATAGCTGACCTATCCACTTCCCTAAAGGATTTTCAGGTAAGAAAACAAAAATATTCTATACGTACCTACAACAGAATTATACGCGAAACACAAGATGGAGTGCTAAACCGGAGTTCTATCCCGCCGATTCAGATTTGGATGAATCTCGAAACAGGAAAATGGATAATCCTTGCAGGTCACTCAAGAGTTGCCGCTTTTTCGGATTTGAATGATGGTGTTCATGGTGGAGAATTTAAAGGCAAATATGAGTATATAAAGGCGCAGATAGTTGACGCAAAAACATTGGACGAAGCAAAGAAAGTAGCCAAGGAATCTAATTCAGGGGCACCGCACACAGAGTTGGAAAATGCAATCTATGTTCGTGATACTATTTTACCGCTTTATGCGGATAAACCGTTTGCCACATTACTCAAAAAATTAGATGACATATTTGGCGAAAACTACCGCAGGATATTAGCATTTGCACACCTTAACCCAGAAGGCAAGCCATGGCAAGCGATGGAAAATTTTGAAGGTTCACAAGCGGGTGAGAACAAGGGTAAATTAAAGCAAGCAGCAAAATGGATTGGAGAGGAGCGCATGAAACATGAGCAGCTAACCAATGCCCATGAGGGTGAAATGTATGACTTCCTAATTACCAAGAGCAGCATGAAGGATTTAAAGCAAACAATGTTTGCGCAGCGCGTTGGCTCATTGCTGGGTAAAAGGGATTTTAACGCGGAAGCTCCTTTAAATCTTGCCCGGATAAAAAATAAAAACACAGGGGAACAGGAATATGACAATCAACACGCTGAAATAAAAGCACAATTAGCCAACAAGACAAAGCAGCTAAGAGACCTGAACGCTCAAATAGTAAATACAAAACTACTTCAACAACAAAGTATAGACACAGATAACCCAATAAATACTTATAATGAAATGCTGAAATTGGCAGATGCCAAAATAGCCGATTTAGAGAAAGAGATTGCTGCCATAAAAAGGAAAAAAAGAATTTTTGAAACGCGAAAAAGGGCTATGATCATCGCCGGATATGGCCAGAAAAACCTCTTTACCCCTGAGGACAAAGAATCCACCGCCTCTTTCAAATCGATAACCACCGAAGCCGCAAACCTTCTAGGCAGCAAAAAATCTTGGCCGGTACAGTGAGTTTTGGGGATTGGAAAATGATGAAAAGTATAATCAGCGCAAGAAAGAGAAAATTGAAATTTATAACCAGCTGGGGCTAAACTTAATTCAGTTAACTGACTCCGACATAAAAAACATTGAAGATTCTCTGCCAAAGTATCTATTGAAATATGGGATTACGGTTAATTGAACGGACATTCCGGTTTCGCTTTATTTAATCTACCATTAATTCCGGCTCGACAGTAATTGCTCTTCATTTAATCAAACGGTGCAGTGATGCACTTAATATTTTCTTTTTTTGCTCTTTTTATTTTTCTCTCTGTTAACCATTAGAATTTTGGTCTTTTGATTGAGACTTTTTTGAAGGTTGCTTTTGTCAATTTTTGGATTGATTTTTAACTCTTGTAGTTGTATCGCCTCTTTAATAAATGTTTCAAGAGATAAATTATCATTGGTTTTAAACATTAAATACGTGTAGAGCTTTAAAATTGTTGTATACCGAAGGATGGGCATATTTATTAATTCAATGGCCTCAAGGATGTATTTTTTATTTCCTTTTACATCAAGGTCAATCAGCCAGTAGTAAAGTAGCATTAACTTAAACTGATTTTTCTTGCTATTTGGTTTTAGCTCCGCAATTTTTTCCTGAAAGATTCGCTCTAAATTATTTTGAGCCAAAGCATCGAATAATCGAGTTTCAATGACCAGAGGCATGAAGTTTGTTATAACTTTCATCAATACTTGTACTTCATCGGATGTCAAATTTTGAAAAGCTGATTCTTTTGTATTGTTTAATTCATCTATGATTTGAAAGCCTAAATAACAAGCAGCGTTTAGTATAAAATCCAATACCTTTTCATTAAAGGTATCGTCCTTTATACTGCTGTTTCTATAAACTCGAGAGAGAATGAAAAGTGCTTTTTCCATATTCTCAGCACTGTATTCAATCGTATCATAGTATTTTTTTGTTTCAACAGCGGAATTCCTAACATTTAGGGATTTTACTTCGTCCATGTATTTATCCTGTTGTTCAACGCTGAGAGCTTTCCTAACGGTTGCTTTTAGCTTTTTTATGGGGGTTTCGATATGATACAATTCATTTACTCGTGCAGAAAAATAACTATCAATATCTACCGCTGAATAGGTTGAAAACTGCTTGGAGAGAATTTCTTGAGTTTTCAGTAGGATTTTTTCTAAAAAGTCTTTATCTCTTTTGCCGAAACCGGCACATAATTCTAACTCGTTGCCAAATGAAAGGTAGAAATGATTATCCCCTATTACTTCATTTCTGAACTTAATATTTTCATGCATGTAGAAGGCCAAGAAGTATTCAAACACTCCATTCAATCGAATCGTATATCTATCAAGGCCATTCCTGATTAAGATGCTCTTATCAATAATTAACGTTACAATTTGTTCTACAGGGATAACAAATTTTTTATTGCCTTCTCTATACTTTTCGGTAAACGCAACAATTTCCGCATAGCTTGCGGAATAGGCGGTTTCAGGAAAACTTGTAATTAAATAGTATGATAGTTCACTTAAGTAAACCTTGAAATCTTCAAAGTTTAATTTGGAAGATTTGTTTAGCGCTAATCCTTTTTTATCTAATAAATTATCAATGTATAGCTGGATTAAATCAAAGCTGCTATGAAAGTTTGCATCATTGTTTTTTTCAAAAATCCAAATGAAAAGAGAAACAGTCCAATAGTTACTTGGAATATTTAGTTGCGAAAAGACAGCGAATATCTTATCGAGAATTAACTCCTTTTTTTCAGCCGTTAAGTTAGGCCATTTATCAGCTAAAGAACGTACTTGAGGTCTTGAAATGTCGTGTATAAATAGCTTTACATATTTTTTGTCCTCAAAGGATACATTGTCAAACGAAGTGTGTAAAGTATCTTCGGCGGTTGCGACAAAGCTGATATTTGTATTTGATTGAAGGAATTTATTCAGCTCTGCTTTGAAATCACAATCGCTAGGGTTGTAATTATCAAGAAATATACGAATACTGTATTTGGTTGGCAATTTTTCAGCGCCACTTAAACTGACTTCATAATATTTTGAAAGTAAGGCATAGATAGAGAAAAACTTATTTGAGTTTGCGTATTGCCTACAATCTATGTAAAGCGGTAGGGTTTTATAAAGCGAGAAATCGATCAACAACTCCAAAAAAAGCTTATACAATATTGATGTTTTACCACTTTTATCTTTCCCATAAATCACAATATTTTCATCCAAAGAATTAATTGTATCAAGAGCTATATTTTCTATGTCCGACCTGCGCTCCGCGATTTGCGCTTTGGTTTTGTTTTTTAATATAGGGTTCGTAAAAAGTTCTAAAAATTCGTCCGAAGCCTCGTGTCCGTCGTACGATATAAATAATTCATTTGCTCTATTTACTTCCTCGTTATATCGTTTGCGTAGGGTTCTTCTGAACTCATTTTGCTCCCGTTTTTGGTCGTTCACGGGAATCATGGTACGAATTGGGTCAGGCGAGAAGAAGAATTTATTTTCCATTTTTTCGTACCTCCTATTCCAAATAGAAATATCATAGGTTTCTAAATCAATATCTATTATTGAATAACCTATGTAGGAAGTGGTATCAAAGGCCAAAGTGGCTGGTGATGTGCAGCAAAAAATGCCTTCATCTTCGCTTAGATGTATTGATTGCTTTTTTTTGTGAACGTGACCTGAAAACATTGCTTGGAAATCTGTATATATAATATCTTCCATCAAGGATGAGTTCCAATCTTTGAAATCCGATAAAGGGTGATGCATCAGAAGCAATAGAGTTAAATCACCAAACTGAGAGATTGTATTCGGTTCATCCGCTTGAATATAAGTGTCAATTAAATGGCGCATATCTGCTTCATATGCTTTCAGGTCAAGGGTTTCCCCGCTGTATTTCCTTATTTCTTCTCTTAGGTTCAGATAGAAGTCAAGCGTCTTCTTTATCTCCGCTATTTGTGCCGTCGAATAACCCGCTGCTTCCATTTCATCAGCAATATTGGCGTATGCTCTTATTAGGGCTACGGTAGCCTTATACAAGGCAGTTCGCTGTGGCTCTGTTTGTAGCAGTTCAGTTTCAACTTCCGAATTGCCACAGAAATAATGGAAGTATGCCAACTGGTCTTTGGGAGGTGCTACTGGTTCGCATAACAAAGCGATTTTTTCCAGCGCGGCATCTAAAACTTCCTTGCCTTTTTTAAGGCGGTCTTTCATCATCACTTCACAATCTTCTTTTTTGAACCCTTCCGTATCCAACTCCGAAGTGTAAACCTGTATTGCACCGGCAACACTCTCAAAGAGATTTTTGTAATCCACTATGTAGCCAAATTGTTTATCATCGGTATCTAATCGGTTTACTCGACATATTGCCTGAAACAAGCCGTGATCTTGCATTTTTTTATCAATGTAAAGATAGGAGCACGGCGGGGCATCAAATCCTGTCAGCAGCTTGTCAACCACTATGAGCAACTTCATCCTTGCCGGTTCTCTGATGAACTTAGCTTTGCACTCATCTTCGTACGTTTCAGTTTTGGTTTTATTTGGTGCTGGTTTAACATCTTTCAGCAAATCTTTGTAAATGTTATAGATGTATTCCTTATCCGTTTCGGTGTTAGCGCCAGTATCTTCGGTAGTAATATCTCTCGTTACGGGATTATATGATGTAATGACTGCGCACATGCCCTTTAATGAGGTTTTTTGAAACTGCTCAAAATATTTACATGCTTCGTAAATACTGGATGCTACCAATATGGCATTGCCCTTTTCCGAACTAAGACGGGGCTTAACACTAAAATCAAAAATGATGTCGTTAACAACTCTATCAATGCGGGCGCGGGAACTCAATACATTTTGCATTGTTCCCCACTTCTTCTTCAGTTCTGTTTTTTGGAACTCATTTAAGCCTCTTGTTTTTGCTTCAAACCAAGCATCTACTTTTTCAGGAGAAGAAAGTTTTTGGTCAATGTCGCGCCCCTCATAAACCAAGTCTTTTACAACTTCATCGGCAACTGCTTCATTAAATTTATAAGTGTGTATGTACGATCCGAAAACCTCCAGCGTTGTTTTTTTGTCTTGAACTAAGAGTGGTGTGCCAGTAAAGCCGATAAAAACCGCTGATGGTAGAATCGCTTTCATTGCACGGTGTAGTTTACCGCTTTGCGTACGATGACATTCATCAACAAAAACATAAAGTTCACCCATTGATTTTACGGGGTTCCTTTCTATCTCTTTAATGAATTCGTCAAAATTATCTACGCCCTTTCTGCCGAATTTATGTATCAATGAGCATAGCAGACGGGGCAATGGTTGCTCCAACTGGTGCATTAAATCCCTACCGCTGCTGGTGCGCTTTATCGGTTCACCTGAATCATTAAATACCCGTTCTATCTGCTTATCCAGTTCATCGCGGTCGGTTAGGATCACTACCCGTGCATTGGAATTGTTTTCCAATATCCATTTTGCCAGCATCACCATCAGGATACTTTTACCTGAACCCTGTGTGTGCCAAATAATACCGCCTTCTTTTTTTCTGATACGCTCCTGTGCGGCTTTAAAGCCAAAGTATTGGTGTGTTCGCGGTAATTTCTTTACGCCAGCATCGAATAATACACAGTCGTAAATTACCTCCAAAAAGCGCTGCTTATTGCAAAGTTTGGTAAGGTATTTATCTAATTGAAGCTGGCTATCGTCCTGCTCATCTTCTTTCCATTTAAGAAAGAATTTTTCAGGTGTAAGAATAGTTCCATAGCGCAAACCTTGCGTATCGTTACCTGCAAAAACAAACTGTACGGTTGAAAAGAAATTTTGGATGAAAACATCCTGCTGATTGGTTAGGTTTTGACGGATGCCCTCAGCCACATCCACAATACCACGCTTCAATTCTATTATGCCCAAAGCAATACCGTTTACGTACAAAACTACATCAGGTCTCTTCTCATGGTTTCCGAAAACGGTTAATTCTTCTGCAATACCAAAATCATTATTTGCCCAATCCTTCCAGTCAATCACATGAACCGTTTCAAAGTCCTTGCTTACATCTTCCTTCACGGGTACCCCAAAGCGTAGTAGCTGGTATACTTTTTTGTTTACCGTATATAAATCTTCATTATAGCTATTAGCTATATTTTTCAACTCAAAAATTGCTTTGGTTATAAGCCCAGCACTATATCCCTTTCTGGTTAGGTATTTGCTTAAAAGTTGTTCTTCAATATTGCTATTGTTTAGTCTTTCTTCCCAATTACCCAGATACTTGTAGCCGAGTTTTTCAGAAAACAATTTTACAACTCGGTTTTGGGTTGCTCTTTCAATTTGTCCAACTTGCGAAGTTGCCATAGGGGGTTATTTACAATGACTTTACAATAGTGACGAACGAACTGTTTCCGCAATCAACTGATACATTAATAATATTATCTACACCTACTTGTTTGGCATGATTCATAAAACATTTTTCCCAATCTTGAGGATTATCAAAAACGATATACCCCGATGAACGCATATCTTCAGCTTTCAAAAAACCTAAATATAATAACACAACGGGTATTCCGTGACTGGCTAACCACCAAGAATGGGCAACCCGATTAGACAATTGATAGCACTTATCTCTTGATATAGAAACACCTTGCACGGCTTTGTTAATTTCCGAATTGGCTTCCATAATTGCATGCCTAATTCTTTCGTGGTTTTTCCTTGAGTTTTCAGAAGCGTCAGACTCAAGACGTTTACCCCCGTCGTGCAATTCACTCTCATGTGCTTTAGCCTCAACCAACAAAATTCCCGCTTTGCCATTTACGGTGCATGTTGAAACTAAATCCCAGTTAGGAGTTCGCGGATTGGAAGTATCAACTTCCAACCACCAACTTTGAATTTCCTTTCCTAATTGAGCGGTAATTGGCGAATTAATGAAATTAAATAACTCTGCTTCTTTAGGTTCTTTTTCACCTTTGGGCAACCAAGTATCTTTATCTGATACTGCCGCACCCGTATCTGCAATCAGGGAATTAATGTCTCTGATAAAATCAGGTGAGCTAATAAGTTTTAAGATGCATCTATTGCTTCCTTTATAATTGCTCATACTAATCGTATTCTACCCGTTAGCAAATTTTGCATCATGCCTTGTTTTATATTTTTGTATTTATCCAGCTTAGTTTCTAGCCTATTGGTAAATCAACAATTTTTCCTGACTATGATGTGAAATTAGATATTGATAAATTTTTTGGCACGCATTCAGCGATTTTAGGCAATACGGGAAGCGGTAAATCCTGTACAATTGCGTCAATCTTGCAGACCCTTTATGAATTTGATAATTATAGTGCGACCGGCAGCACATTCATTTTCTTTGATGTTAACGGTGAATATCGGCGAGCGTTTTCAGAATTACATACCAAGAACAGTGAGATTGAAGTAAAACATTTTACTATTGATTTAATTGACGAAAAAGATAAAAGTGATTTACAGGAATTTGTACTTCCACATTGGTTCTTAAATGTTGACGAATGGGCCTTGTTGTTAAAAGCAAGTGATAAATCTCAATTACCATTGCTAAGAAACGCGTTAGGTTTTACACAAAATTTGTCGCGCGATGCTGTTAATCATATCTATGCATGTAGCATCATGTATGTATATGAAAATTGGGAAAGTTCGGTTACAAAAAGACAAAGAATTGTTGCCCTATTAGAAAAAGTGAAATTTACACCAACAATAGATTACTCCTAGCTAGATGCAAAATTTGGTAATTTTCCGAATGCAGTTGTGGAAGAAACTTTTAAGAAGTCAGTTCGGTCTTTTATTAAATCAGATATTGACATTGACCCAAATTACAATTATGAAAAGTTTAAATTTTCCGACTTAGGTGATGCGATTGAAAATGCAATCTTATATGAAGAGTATCATGGCAACAAGCAAATACGCGATTATTGTTCTTCAATGATTACGCGATATAAAAGCATTAAGGAAAGAGAAGATTTTAAGTTCTTGACTAAAACTACTGCTAAGGTTGACCAAGCAACATACATAGAACAGTTTTTAGGTATTGGCAATAAACAAAAGAAACAGCAAATAATAATTATTGACCTGAATTCGGCAAATGATGATATGGTGGAAGTTATTTCTTGTGTTTTATCAAGAATGCTTTTCGAGAAATTGCGAACTGCAAAAGAACGAAACAAGTTTCCGGTAAATCTTGTGCTTGAAGAAGCCCATAGATACATCTCTTTAGAGGCGGGAAAAGTTTTTGGCGATGCCGACAGGATATTTGATAGAATTGCTAAAGAAGGTAGAAAATATGGAATGTTTTTGCTCATATCTTCCCAAAGACCTAGCGAATTATCAAAAACAGTGTTATCACAATGCAGTAACTTTATTGTTCATCGAATTCAAAATCCAGAGGATTTGTCTCATATAAGACAAATTACGCCACATATTTCAGAAACTATACTTAGGCATTTGCCATCAATTCCTACCCAACATGCGCTTATTTTTGGTCATGCTGTTAATCTCCCAACCACTTTTCGAGTTAATGATGCCAACCCCAAACCTAGCAGTGACAATAATGAAATAAGTAAAAATTGGTTTAAAGAAAAGGACTTTAAGGTCTCTTTATAGAGCAATACAAGGATTAGTTATACAGTCGTAAAACTTAAATATTCATGGATGAATAATCCATTTCAAACATCTTGAAAAGAAAAATAATGGTTGAGAGGAAATGAAAAGCTACACGACTAAAGACATAACTAAACATCCCTTTGAGTTGATTTTTGCGGAGAACAATCCAAAGTTTCTTGTCATTGGATCGTTTCCAACTACGGATTTGAAGATGTCTTTCAAATTCTTTTACCCAAATGCGAATAATAAATTTTGGAAAGTTTTGAGCGAAGTTTTTACTGAAAGTAAAACCAAATTGACTTTAAAAGTTTCAGTAAATGATACCACCGAAACAAAAGAGCAAAACAAAACAGATCGACAGAATTTTTGCAGGGAAAATAAAATTGCAATGACGGATATGTTGGCATCATGTATCCGATTAAATGGCAACTCAAAAGACGAGCAACTGCTGGTACATAGCTACAATAACGTTTTGGATATTTTGAAACAGAATAAATCTATCGACAGAATTATTTTAACCGCTAAAAGTAGTGGGGCATCAGCACACCACCATTTTTATCAATACCTTTCAATGAATGGAATTGAATTTGACTTTGATTCAAATGGCGGAATTTCTAAAGGAAAAATAAAAATTGATGATAGAATAATAAAAATATTTAGCATGGATTCTACTTCTTCTCGAAATTCTCATGTTACAGATGACGGGTTAATAAAATTATACAAAGAAGCATTTAACCAATGTACAGTCGAGCAAGAAAAACTTAATCCCGACATCAACATAATGAAGGTGAATTTGTTTGATTTGGATATAAGCGTTCAATTAATGAATGGATTGAAAGCCGCCAATGTTAGGACAATTGGAGATTTGATGGAATTGAATCAGGGAAGTTTGCTGAGTATAAAAAACTTTGGAAGAAAGTCACTGAATGAATTAAACTTAGTTCTTCGAGCGTATCATTTATCCATAAAGAACGACAGAGCCTCTTGAAAGTAGAAGTGATTAAAAATATTAGGGCTATTCATTTTATTTATATTTACGAATGATATGCGGGGACACACTTCAAAAACCTATTCTCGCTTCTTCACGAATAGTATATGGCAAACATTTCAGGAATACAGCTAGATCGCTTTTTTGTTTTAAGGAAAAACTCCAACATTGATGAATTTTATACCATTGAAGATGCCCTAAAGGCTGGTCTTGGGGAGATTATCATCATTGATAAATTTAAAGAGTTTTTCTCTCCACCTTCTGGCTTTGCATGGAGGATTTCTGATTTTGTTTTTATTGATGGAGATAAAAACTCTTATAAGTTGGCCAGTGACGGTTGGAATATTCAATCCATTGATACAACTTATAAAAGCAGCAGTAGAATTGCTTTTAACGTAGTCATATCAGATCCAACTAGGAAAATCAAAAGAATTTTACAAGAAAGTAATGTAGGAAGAAGTCATGATAATGTAAGGGCACCTCTAAAAACCCAA
>PMXD01000067.1 GCA_003165895.1 Bacteroidota bacterium
GGCGCCCCCGCCACCCACGTTTCTCTGCGGACGGCGAATTCTATTTCCTCATCTCATAAACCCCATTCAAAGCATACACCTCTTTCCAAATCCTTTCTGTCCTATCTTTATCAGCAACTGGTTTGCGTATCATCTTAAACGCATATTCCATCTGTGCGGCACTGCTGCTTGGCTTGTTGTGCAACTCCAAAGCAAAGCGTGAGAAATCAGCCACCATTACCTCAAATATCTGGTCGGTCATGTCATCGCTGATGTTGTAAATGGCGGCGTTTTCGAGGATGAGTTGTCCGTAAACTATCAGGGTAAACAACTCGCCTATGGTTAACAGAAAATCAATGTCCTTTTGTTGTGCTGCATCAGGGCCGGCCATCATTAGGGCTTCTTTAAATAAAGCAATCTGCTCTTTAAAAAGGTTTACGTTAGGCAGGTTAACTGAATCATAAGCCTTGCTGTAGTCGTGGAAACGTATTTTGCTTAACCCTTTAGTTGGGCCCTGCTTAAATAAGAATGCATCATTCACCGGGTTATGGTAAGCGGGTATTTCAGCAAACTCACCGGCGTTAAAAAAGTAATTAGGCATAAACTTGATGATAAGCGCCATGTTTACATGCACGGTGCCTTCAAGCTTTGGTAGCGCACGAATATCTTTAGCCGCCATATTAAAATACATATCCTTTTCAAAACCTTTGGCGGCTACTACATCCCATATAGCGTTAACCACATGCTCGCCTTCGGTAGTTACTTTCATTTTAACCATGGGGTTATACAACAGGTAACGCCGGTCATCAGCACTGGAAGTGCGCATGTAATCTGTAGCGCGCAGGGCAAATAATTTCATGGCAGTTAGCCGGGTATATGCCTTAATAAACAAGTCGCGGATATGCGGAAAGTCGGTTACAAACTTGCCGTATAAATTACGGTTGGCGGCATGATTGATAGCCTCATAAAAAGCGTGGGTGCAAATACCGATGCTTCCCCAGCCTAAATTGTATTTATTAATGTTAACGGTATTCAAAGCCGCATCCCAGGCGGCTTCGCCGGTGTGCAGAATATCCTCTTTGGTCAATGGATAATTAACCAGTTCAAACTCCGAAACGTACGATTGGCTGTTAACCACATTCTTTATCAGCTTGTAATTGGGGTGCTGGCTGTCAACAGCAAAAAATACATAGCCGCTTCCATCTGCCATTCTTCCAAACACAGATACCATGCCGGCTTTATTACCATTGCCTATATAATACTTGCGGCCGCTGGCAGTGTATTTCCCATCACCGGTAGCAGTTACTACCATATCGCTACTGTAAATATCAGCACCGTGCTCTTTTTCCGATAAGCCGAAGGCAAAAATGTGCCCGTCGTTGAGTAGTGCTGCCGCTTTTTGTTTGGCGGCTTCGTTATCGCTCATCCAAACAGGGCCTAAACCCAGCGATGAAACCTGGTAGGTATACCAGTAACACAAACCATAAAAGCCCAGCACCTCGGTAAAGGCAGCAATGCGCGAGGTATCCCATCTTGAATCGGCCGGTCCGTAACCGGTGGGGGTCATTAAGCGCGCAAATATCTTTTCACTCTTTACAAACTCTAAAAAATCGGCATACCAAACTAAATTTCTGTCATCTTCAGTCAGTTTTATTTTGCCCTTCTTTTCAAAAAAGGCAATCGTATCCAGCATTATTTTTTGTGACTCAGCATCAAGATGCGCGAAATCTGTTTTACCGGGATGTAATAGCATAAGGTAGGTTTGTTTTGAAAACGGAATATCGGAATTAATGCCGAACCGCAGTTATGAGAAAATACAGATTATCGCAAAGAACGCAGCGTAATAAAATACGATTTTAGGTTAGCTCCGCAGGGCCTTTCAGGTTTGAATCGGTAGTAAATAGTTACCATTGACCTGACTCAAAAAACAATCCTGAACTGCGCCTTCATTTATCATCTTCAATTCATAAATTGCGGCAGATTTCAAAAAGAAAAAATGATAGTATACAACATAACCATAAAAATAGACCTGAGCGTACACGACATCTGGTTGCGATGGATGAAAGAAGAGCATGTGCCACGGATAATGGAAACAGGATGCTTTACGGATAACAAAGTTTACAGAATCTTAGCTGAAGACGAAACGGAAGGCATAACCTACGCCTTTCAGTACTTTGCCAATAGCATGACCGATTACTTTAACTACAAAGAAAATTTTGCCGCCCACCTGCAAAAAGAAGGTTTAGATCTCTTCCCCGGAAAATACACGGCATTCAAAACTATTTTAAAGGAAGTTTAAACGCTGCAAATTCACAATACAAAATTGCCCCGCAGAGTCGCGCAATGGCACATTTACTGTTTTAAGTTGCGTATTGCTTTATCTCAGCTATCAAATCGCTCTGCAGCTTTCTTTTCAGGATATCCTCCGGTGGCAGTTCGTGGATAATCTGTTTTTTCAACCGGTCGTTCTCTGCATTAAATGCGGCAATTTCTTCGGGGGTAAAGGTTTTGGTTTCTCCGGGCTTTACCATGTGTAACCGGTAGCCCAGTTTAACCAGAGTATCTCCTGCCACCTGTTCAAAAATAAGGATTTCTTCAGGTGTCAATTCTTTCAAAAACTTGTCATGGTTATCTTTCATTACCGGCTTGGTAACGTTTTCCCACATCTTTCCACCCGCAGCGGTGCGTTTGCTTTCGTCGGAGTTATAAAAGTCGTCTACGTTTTTATAAACAAGGCCGGTGCGGTTGCAAATTTCTTTAATCACAACATCTGTTGCCGCAATAAACTCTTCGTATTTAACTTTTATATACCTCGAAGGGTCCAGCTTTTCCAGTTCGCGCAGGCAGGCATCCTGGTCGGCTTTCCACTTTACGGCCAGGTTGTAAATATGCTTTTCGCCCACTATGGCTTTTTTGAAGGATAGGGCTACATCGCGCCCATCGCGGTAAAGGTAAAGGTACAAAGGCTCAAATCCCTCTGCACGGAATTTATCCAGCAGGTATAGCGACTCCATACTTTTGCAGGTCCATATTTTTTTGCCGCCCTCCTCACATTCAAACTCGTTAATCTGAATAAAGATTTCGAGTAGGGTGTTACGGCGGCAGCGCTTAAATATCTTTTCGCGGTCAAGTGCGGCGCCAGCCCATTCAACGGGGTTTACTTCTATTAAACGACAGATGTCGTTAATGAGTTTTTTGAAATTGGTGGTGTCTTCAAGATTGCCGTAGTATTTCAGCAGAGGGTAAAAGGTTATGAGCACATGTGGCGGGTGCGGGCCAAATACTTCCGGAAACTGGTCTATCATAACGCGGAGCAAATTTGAGCCCGAACGCTGAGTGCCTATAAACTGGATAGCCTGATACATTGAAAGCCAATTAATAAACCGGCTTATCAAGTAAACCAGCTATGAAAAATTCAACTTTCGAAAATATAGATTTTATTGAGTTGACCTATAGGGCATAAACAGCTTTAACGAATGTTAAGCTCCTAACAACGATTTAAACCTCTTGAATAGCGATGGGGCCGGTTGCGGAGTAACCGGTGGCGTATATGAAGGGTCGGGAAACAGTTTGAGCTGGTCGGGCGTAACCTGCGGAAAGTTATGTTCAAACCTGCCCAGGCTCTTCAGGCCCTTCGGCCCTTCAAAGATATTTCCATAAAGAAAAAATTCGGGATTGGAATCAAACACCTCAACCGTTTTTTCATCGGCCTGGTAGTAATAGCGCATGGTGCTTTTATCGGGTATAATGCCATAAACTGCGGCCAGCCTGATTTCATCGGTGGTGTTTTCGCCCGATGCGTGCAGCAGCCGGTGGTCGTAAATAAGAGCCTCGCCGGCTTTCATATACAGCGGCACCATTTTATCTAAAAGCAGGTCGTTTACATGGCTGTAAGCGCCGGTAATATTAGCGCTTCGGTAAGTAGTAAGCCAGGTATGGCTATATGGAATAATAGATAAAGCCCCGTTGTTTTCGTGCAGGTCAACCAGCGGCAACCAGATGTTGAACGATCTGAAATTTTCTTCATCCACAATATTCCAGTCCTGGTGTGGATGCAATTTGCCAACAGCACCTTTCCCTTTTGCAATAAACGAACCGCCCAGGGCTGTATAATTTACGAAGTATTGTTCAATGGCCCGCGCAAAAACCTTTTTAATCAGGTTGTTCATTTTTATCCTGAAATCTATATCCGGCACATGCGCTGTTGCATACATGCCGGTTTGCTGGCGCGAATGATTTTCGTAATAAAAGTTTACCAGTGCCGAAACCTCCACTACATCCAGAAAGGGAACTATTACATATCCCTTTTCCAGCAACTGCTTATCCAGTTGTTCCTCTTTTAATATTTGCCCCATTTCGTTCATGATTGAAAAATTCCGGCCAGGCGTTTCAAAAAACTCCCGGGTTGCTCAACCACCGGGTTGGCAGCCTTTTTTTCAAACCCGGCGTTAGCCTTTAAGTTTGAAATCAGGTTTAACACTTCCTGACGCGATAATACCGGCGAAACGTACTCCTTAAACCCGATGCTCTCGCCCATTTTAGGACGTTCAAAAATATCCTTGTAGAAATTATCAAAGCTTATCAGAAAATCTTCGGGCATGGCAAAGGATTCAATTTTATCCCCTGCTTTATAATGAAACTTCATGGGGGCGCCTTTGGTTTTTACACCCGCTGTTATGGCCTTGCGTATTTTACCCGACCGGTTTGGCGGCGAATAATGGATAACGCTCTGGTTCAGTATCACAGCTTCGCCTGCCTTTACGTACATGGGCAAAGTTTGAGGCGCAACAGCGTCTTCGTTGCCCGAAAAGAAAAAGGGGACTGTTGGGGCACGCAAGGTATTGTATGCCGGATAATGACTGCCCGGTAATACCTGCAGGCCTCCGCTGGTTTCATTAATATCAGTAAGGGGTATCCAGCAGTTAAGGGCTACGTATTTTGTTTCGTCAACAATGGTCCAGTCCTGGTGCACAGCCAGTTCGCTGGTTTCCGATGACATTTTAAAAAGAAATGCAGCCCCGAAAGCCTGGTAGTTTTCAAACAGACGCTCGTAATGTTTGTTCAGCACTTCAAGAATGGCATCGCTGGCCTTTTTCTTATACTCAAAATCGGACGAATAACTACCTGATACAAATCCTCCCCCAGGTGGCAGGTTGGGATGCAGCTGGTCAAACAAATCGTTCAACTGCTTTACTTCCGCTTCATCAATAAACGGGGCAACTACATAACCCTGTTTATCAAATAACTCCTGCTGTTTATCATCTTTAAAAATCCTTACACCCATAACTCCTTATTGAAACAAACTTTCAAATACTCTCTTCAGCAAAGGCTTTTTAACCGGTAACTCCTCTTTGGGTTTACCATAAATGCGGTGCAAATCTTCAAGCGTCATTTTCGGGAAATTGTAATCCACCAGCCCCATGCTTTTGCCGATTTTGGGCCGGTCGGCAATATTTTCTCCAAACTGTTCAAAGTTGGTCATAAACGTGTCGTCCTGTTCAAACAACTCCACCTTATTGGGAGCAAAATCTTTGTTCCAGTACGATATATTGAATTTTGCATCCTTGTTGGTGAAGAAGGTATTGCAAACTATCCGCACTTTATCAGACATGTTTGCTTCGGAGAAATGAATGATACTCTGGTCAAATATCAGTGCCTGGCCCGCTTTCAAATACAGGGTTTCCAGGTAAGGCTTTATTTCATTATCAATTGACTCATAAAAATTTGGGATAGAAGAATGCCGGTAAGTAGGATATAACCGGTGGCTTCCCCATAAGGCCTGTATAGCACCGTTAGTTGGTGTAAGGTCACATAAGGGCACCCAGATATTAATACCGGTGTACTTCGATTCATCTACCAATGTCATATCCTGGTGCACACACATGGCGCTTTCGGGGCCCGGCGACTTAACTATAAAGCTGCCGCATATTACTTTGTAGTTCTCCAGATATTGGTCTATAGCCCGCTGGTCAACCCTGCGTATTTCAGAGTCGGCAATAGTACGGTAGTTTAAATCTTTCGAAAAAGTGCTGGGGAAAAAGCCTTTTTCGTCTTTGGGATGCAGCCGGTAATATAAATCGGTAAGCTCTTTTATTTCACTGTCGGTATAAAACGGAACTATTACAAATCCGTCCTTTTCAAACGCATCCTGCAGCGCCTGATCGCGGAAAACTTTCAGCATCCTGGGGAATGAAAACATAGTATTTATTTTTTCAGGCTACAAGCCGTTTTTTAATCTCGCGGGCAATATTGAGCGGTGTATACTTCTCTAAAAAGCTGCGGTCATCTTTCCATTCCCACCTTTTTACAGGTAACTCTGGCTTAGTCTCCGCCGCTTTTTGTTCTGCATTCTGTGCCGCTGCTTCCTGCTGCTTCTTTGTGCCATCGGCATGGTAGCTAAACAGGGCCGCCAGTTTTTCGCACATAGGCACGTTAAACCCATTTCCGTTTTCCTTAATCAACTCTACCAGTTCTTCGGCAGTAAATTTCGGAAGCACATAAGGTAACTCTGCTTCTACTTCATAACCCTCAATCAATTCGCCTTTATCGAACATTTTAGAAAGGCCCGGATTGTTGTATTTGAAAAAGAAAGATTCATCCACTTTATACTTCAGCACCTTATCCTTATTCCCCCCCGGTTTAAGATAATAATGGGTTAGTTGCGCTTCCTTTTGGGTAAAGCCGATGCCAAATGCAATGCGTGCAGAGTCTGATGCATTAGGCGGCGAACCATGGAACGTACGGTTATCAAATATCATTACCTCACCGGCTTTCATTTCAACCAGTTGCAGGTAAGGGAAAATAGTAAACATGTGCTCGGCAATAGGCGATGGCACCTGCGGTGAAGGCGATGGCCGGTAGCTGCCCAAAAAATTATGGCTGCCGCGCATTATTCCCAGCGCGCCGTTATCCAGGTTAACATCCACCAGCGGGCTCCAGCACGTTACAGAGCAATATTCATCCTCGTGGTCAACAAAACTCCAGTCCTGGTGCACCGGCACAACGCCCAACGGGTTTTTTTCTTTAATCACAAAGCTGCTTACAAACGGCCTGGCATTTTCAAAGTGTGCGCTTAGCTTGGGCAAGGCTATTTCATATATCTTCTCCAGTATTTTTGGCAGTAATGATTTATCCTGCACGTCCATGCTTATGTGGAAACCAAAACCTGCCTCGTCTTTTAGTGCAAGGCTTTTATAGTAATCCAGCAAAAGCTTTACTTCATCCTCATTTAGCAGTGGTAATTTTACATACCCTTCGCGCTCAAAAAATTCCTGCACAGCCGGGTCTTTAAACAAAGTTCTCATCTTGCGGCCACGCTTTGCCCTGTTAATCAGAAAATGCAGTTTTAAACTGCTCATCGGTTTAACCGTATAGCTAAACTCTTCAACCTTCTCACCAAAAAGGGGCCTTTCGCCAATATTATAATAGCGCTGAAACATGTCATCAGGCATTAAATACTTCTCAAGGTTTTTCTTTTCGTTCAGGTGGTAAAGCATCAATTGCGCATCTGCAGAAACAACGCCATAAGTAATGGCCAGTCTTTCTTTATTGCTGGTGTTTGGCGAGGAGGCATGCAGCACGGCATGGTTAAAAATAAAAGCCTCACCTGCTTTCATAGGTAGCGCTTCCATTTCATTCCAAATCTCATCGCCCAGCTTGGCATATTCGCTTACCAGGTTGGGCGCGCGCAGGGTATTTGTAAATTTATGGCTGCCGGGTAATACCCTGATGGCTCCGTTTATTTCGTTGGTATCAACCAGGGGCACCCAAATAGTAACCGACTCAAATTTCGATTCATCAACAACGGTCCAGTCCTGGTGTACCGGCATTTTACTGTCCTTGCCAGGTGACTTGCATAAATAACTGCTGCCCAGTTTTTCTATACCGGTAAACAAGCCATCTGCTTTGGGCCCGAAAGCCTTTTCAGTTTGTTCATTTATGCGCTGCTTAAATTCGGGGCTGGCATTAAACGTAGTAGAGTAAAAATTACCGGGCACCTCTTTGTGCATTTCATAAAAAAGAGAGGACAGGTCTTTTACTTCCGTTTCATTTAAAAAAGGAACAACTATATAACCATCCCTGTCAAACTGCTTTTGCAGTTTATCATCGTTAAATATCCGGGCCATTATTTTTTTTATTTTATCAGTTAGAGAAAACTGCTTTCAGCTTTTCAACAAAATTTTTCGGTTGAGGCTCGTCAAAGCGCGGTTTTTTCATGCGCATGTTAAACTCTGCAATATCAATACCCCTTGGCTGATATTTGAATTGTCTTATAACTTTAGCGCCTTCAGGTTGTTTCCATGGATTAAACTGCATGTAAAATTCGTGGTCAACCTCAAGCACATTTACCTGTTCCGGATTTTCGGCAGGATTCATGTGATAGTGTATGGAAGGAACCTCGGAAGGGATTAATATTAATTGAATAGCCAGCCGGAGCTCGTTGGTTTTGTTGATAGCCGAATAATGAACAATGCTATCATCTAATATCACGGCATTCCCTGCGGTGAGGTTCATAGGCACCAGGTAATCGGCTATTATTTCGTCTTTAATACCTTCCAGTTCCCAGGGTATCATCGGGCCGCGCACTTCGCCAAAACGTTTGTGGCTACCGGGCACCACCTGTAAAGTGCCATTTTCGGTAGAAGAATCAACCAGCGGGCACCAAATGGAAACAGTGCAGCATTTTCTTTCATCAGCAAAAGCCCAATTCTCATGCAAAGGAACTTCGCCGGTATCGGTTTTTTTGCGAATGTAGTTGGCGATAATGGGCTTGTNNGTAATCAGCCAGCCATTTTTCTACATGTGGCTTAAAGTAATCGGTGATAATTTTAAACACCTCCTTTTTGTATAAAATATTCTTGTCAATAAAGGTGAAGTCGTAAGTAATAAAGTTAGCGCCTTCAACACCGGTTTCTCCGGCGGTTATTTGTCCGCCGCTTTTAGGCAGGGTGTCGTAAAATTTTTGTTTTAAGGCCGCAACTTCTTCTTTTGTAATGAAGGGGATTTGAACATAGCCATCGCGCTGAAACTGAGCCTCAAGCTTGTCGTCAACCATTACTCTTCTCATAATGTCAATTTGGATTAAAGTTAATAATAAAATTGCGAAGTAAATGTAGGCCTGCATTTTAGCATGCACGCTGATAAAAGTCAAGGTTTTAAAAATAATCGGGCGTTTTTGTTTTAAAAAATGCCGACTACCACATTTAAGCCAATTTTTGGGCCAATGCAACATATAACGCCCTCATAACTAGTTTAATTTTTGGGTTTGAGTGCCCAAAAAAGAATGAATTATTACCGGTATGTTTTTCTTAAAAGCCAACGTGATTAAATTCCATTGCTGGTTAAAAATTTCCAGATAAAATATTTTATCCAGTCGGTTTTTGCCACCGGTTTATATAGGTCTGCCTGTTTAAGACCAGGCTTGTATTTCTGTAAAATTTCCAGGTAGGTTTTAAAGAAACTAACCAGTTGCGGCTCTTTTCCATCTATTATTTCGCGGATGGTGGTGTAGTTGAAATGGATAAAAATGATGGGCCAGATACCATTAATTAAAACCTGCCCGTTTACCACCTGGCGCAGGCACAGAAACCGGTTCCACTCTGCTACGTTGCAGCCCTGGTGGCGCAATATCATGGCGTCTTCGCGCAATACGGGTATCAGGTCTAAATATTTTTGGTCATCGAAGGTGCCGCGGAAGGCACTTTTTTTGCAGCGGTATAAGCAACATTCGGCCCACCATTGCAGGGTATCAGATGCACTGCGGTTAACCCCTATAAAACCAGCGTTAAACAGCCCTGCCCTGAAATTAGCTTCCAACCAGTTTTGGTCTTTTGCAGGCGACCGGTCATAATAGTGGGGGGTTAATAAGAACGAATGGTCAGTTAATTCATCAAACAAAAAAGTATAGTTGTGGTAAAAAAACAAGTCGTTATCCAGGTAAATGGCCTTTGTTATGTCTTCTTTTGCCAGTAAAAATTTCAAAAAGCAGGGTTTAAGGCTCCAGCGCAGGCGGTCCTTTTGGCTGTGGTATTTGGCAGCTATTTTATTTACAATTTCCTCTGTATTAATATCATCAACCGAATACATTTTAATATGCTCTGACTGAACTGAGGCGGGGTTGCCATCCGTCATAAGCACATGCAGGATTGTGTTATTATCGTATTGCAGCAACGAATCGCGTAAGGCAAAAACCTTGTAAAGGTGGTCGTAGGTGGTTATAGTGCAAAAGTGATTCATGGCGCCTGTAGCGGTAAAATAACACAATTGCTGCGAAGATTGTAAATTAGACGGGTTTATGGACAGTAAAGCGGATAGGGATAAGGGAGTGTTTAGGGTAAAAGATTGGTGGTGGAGCAAGGCTGCTTTGCTGATGGGTATGATATATCTTTTTGCTGCCTGGTATCACATTTCGTTAGCCCGGTTCATTCCCCTCTCAATACTATCGTTAATAACCATTTGCGGCTTTGCCAGTATGGGTTATCTGTTTAACGACCTGTTTGATATTAAGAAAGATGCCGCCGCAGGCAAATCAAATTTTTTGGCCGGTAAACCGGTGCTGTTTATCCTGCTGTTATTTTTAGTTTCCTCCGGTTTTGTTTTTGGCCCCTGGTGGTTTCTGCCAAAAGATAACTTCAGCTATCTGCTGATTGCTGCACAAATATTTTTGTTTATCGTTTACTCGGTACCACCGCTAAGGCTTAAAGAACGGGGTGTTGCCGGTATTATTACCGATGCCCTTTATGCCCATGGCCTGCCACCGGTTTTAGCTGCTTATACGTTTGCTTTGGCGGCGCAACACCCTTTCCGTATTTCGGAAATAGGAATGCTTTTTATATGGCAAACCACTTCGGGCATAAGAAATATACTACTACACCAGTTTGATGACCTGGAATCGGATAAAATATCGGGCAGTAAAAACTTTGTGGCCGGCATGGATCTTGTCTGGTTTGGTTATTTGCTCAGGGCGCTGGTTATTGCCGAAGTATTATTAAGCGTGGCTTTTTTCGGAATGCTGGTAAGCGTAAACCCGCTGTTCATTATTGCTATCCTCACCACAGTTGCCCTTTCAGTTGCCGCTTTGGTGGTGTACAAAGCACGGGGCCAGGATTTATTTTCAGATGTGGTTTGGAGATTTTTCCCCAATAACGTTACTGAAAAATGGCTTCCGCCAGCCTTTTTAATTATCCTGTCGGCTTCTGATTTCAGGTTTATGATATTGCTGGTAATACACCTGGCTATATTCAACTTTGATTTCTATTACCAGGTAGGTAAAAGAATATACCTGCAGGTAAAAGCTTCACGCGCATTTTTTATCATTGTCAAAATTATTCTGTCGTACCCGGTTAACTATACCATTTATTATACGTTAAGAATTTTTTCAATTGATTTGATTAAAGAACGCACTTCTTTTGTGGCGTATTTCAAAAAGCGGTTGGGGACAAAGGAGGCCCCGGCAAAGACCGGTGAGCATTAATGTCTGTCCTGATTCTCATTCAAGCGAATATTTTATATTCGAAAACCGGCATCCTGATAGTATATTTGCTGCAAGCTGTTATGCGGCGCGATGGTATTGCTTAATTTCATTTCAAAACGGCTTAAAATATGCTGAAAAAATTCCTGAACTTGTTTAGGTCCCCCCCTCTTAAAAAACAGCCACCGCTCAATTCGGCAGAGGTGGGCGCGTTTTATAATAAAACCACCGATAAGTTCCTGGAGGTATATGGCGATATAATACAAGCCTTCAGAACAAATAATGTTTACGACTACCTGGATTACACCATACAAAATGCCGAGTTAAAAGACGGACAAAAAATACTGGACGCCGGTTGCGGCGTAGGCGGCCCGGCCTACTATTTTGCCTCTAAACTAAACGTAGTTGTTGACGGAATAACCATCAGCGATGTGCAGTTTGAAAAGGCGAATGCAGCCAAAGCATCAAAAACATTGCTGGGCAACGTAAACTTTACAAAAGGAGATTACCATAACGTAGATGAAATTTACGGGCCGGAAATATTTGACCGGGTTGTTTTTTTAGAATCGTTCGGCCATTCAAGCAACAAACCTTTGCTGATTGAAAAGGCGTTTAAAGTTTTAAAGCCCGGTGGTGTGCTTTATATAAAAGACCTTTTTAAGCGTGAACACCCGAATAAAGAAGATGGTATTTTGATTGATAAAATAGTGGCAGAAATTGACCGTGCCTATTGTTACCATGTAGCCGACCTGCACGAGGTATTAGCCACCATGCGCCGGTTAAATTTTATTATCCTTTTTGTAAAAACGCCTGAGGTTAAGGTGGGTGAATTTGAACACCTGACCATCTCCAACAATTTCCAAGAGTTGTTTGACATTGCCAAAATAATAAGCTGGGAGGACTATATTTTTCCGGTAGATTTTTACGAGATAAAGGTGATGAAACCGCCGTTTGATTTGTCGCAGCAAAAACACCTTTATTTTTTGAACAGGCCCGAAGTTGTTGAGGCAGGAAAGTAGCGGTTGTGTTGATGCCAGAGGCATCACATATTTATAGTTATAAGTCAACAAGATCAGACGACACCAGAGGTGTCGCATAAACGACAATCTTAGCTATATGGAATGACCTATGCGATGCCGCTGGCATCGAAGCCTGCCTGAGGAGATTATTGCTATAGATATGTTATCGCCCTGCGATAAAATCCCTTTTAGCCTGTCTTTACAACAAACAGAGAATTAGTTAGCTTTTTTTGTAATCAATACACTAATTGCTGCATCTACACAAAAAACCGCTTGTAAAACTGCATAGCATTTTCATACATTATTTTTTGTACTAACTGCCGGGGTGTAAAGCCGTACCACAATTCTTTCCGGTAGTCATTTTCCTCCAGGTAGCTAATAAGGTCTTCATGAAATAAGGGAAGTTTAGCCGATGACTCATATGGTTCCATGTGTGTAATAGTGCCGTCAAAATCCGAGCCGTAGGCTACTACATCCCATCCGGTAGCATCGTCAACCGACTTCACTATCTGAAAAGCATTGTCCCAGAATAACTTGCTGTATTCCTTTCTTTGTTTTTGCAGGTCTTCCAGGGCAACAATTTTATCAATCGTGTTTTTGCCGCCTAAAATGCCCCGGTCCATCATCAGGCCTATCAGCCCTTTTGATTGATGTATTATCCGCGCTTCCTCATTCGAAATATTAATACTCCACCGGTGAAAGCGGTGTTCGCGGTTTTTTGCACCTGTATCGTTTTCTTTAACTGAACTATCTATGGTGGAATACCCGTTCATGCCTGCGTGGCTGGCAATAGCCGGTATCATGTCGCCCGGGTTTACTGAATTGTAATTGCTGATGAAATTATAATACTCCTTTCTTCCTTCTGCGCTCATGTGCTTTACATCAATCAATATCCGTTTGCCGTTTTCGCGGCTAAGCAATTCGCGTATCACATGCCATCCGGCTTCAGTAATGCCCTTGCCTTTTCCCTTATTCTGATTTACTACTGCATTAATGGGAGATTTAAAGCTGGTAGCGTGGCCACAAAGGTGGTTCCAGAAGTGATGCGACAGGTTTATGCTAAAAGGCGGCACCTCCCAGCTTTTTATGGTTTTAATATTTTGCGTTAAAAGCTTTAGCAATTGAGCCTGGCTAAGGTTTTCATCCAGCGCGCTACCGGTACCTAATACATGGGCGCCTTCAATACTCAGTATTCCTATCAAAGTGTTGTCGCGCTTTACCGCCTGCAATAATTCCTTGTAATTATTTACCAATACAAATTCGTATTTGCCATTGGGGCTTTTGCCCTGGCCGTTATACACATAGTCATATTCCGCCAGCAGGTCATCAAAATAATTGGCATATTTTTTCAGGTGCGTAATGCGGGCTGCGCTAAAGCCGGTTAATACTTCATGCATAGTATTAATCCGGTCTTTACCTATTAGTATCTTCGGAATATTCCTCAGATGCAAAAACCCGCGCTCAATGGGGTAAAGTGAAACATTAAATATCCGAACATTCCCCTCCGCCAGTGTATACAAATTGGCCTGAGATTCTTTTAAAACCTGTAAGCTGGCGCCTTCAATGGTTTTGGCGAATTTGCCTTCCACTTTATGATGGATTTTTTGCCACATATTAACGGCAGGTTCGGGCTGGCCGGAATTAAAAGATTTAAGATTGGGATGGCAGTGCAGGTCGACAGTAATTATTTCTTTGCTCATGGATGTGTTTAGCGGAACGATGTTTAAGGCAATAAGATTAAATATTTCCTAAACTATTGCCAACTATTTTTCTCCGCTTTCAATGTTCTTAACATGATTCCGAAATGATGGCCTTTTGAAAGCGCGTTTACCGATTGGGCTATGCGCTTTGCTTTGGTGGGCTCTGTTTTTGCGCTCTCAATCCATTTGGTAAAATAATTCCGGTGCGATTTGCTCAATGTTTTATAAAACTCCATGGCCTTCGGTTCATCATCTAAGCACGCTACAAAATCAGCAGGTGGAAGTATTGGCGCATCATCAACCTCCAGCTGTACACTAATCTGCGCCCCTTTGCGCTTGCCAACTCCTTTACGCATTTCAGCGTTAACGGGCATTACAAAATTCCCTTCGCCCATAGGCAACAAGGCAATAGAAGATATGGCAAAGCTGTCCAATCAGCCCTTAACCCTGAAAATCTTTTTATTTCCGGGCTTTAGTTTTTGTGCCAAATCTGCAGGTATCTCAATATAAGTCCATCCGGTCTTTTCTCCTTGCTTATCAAACTTTAATAACGTAGCAGTAAATTTGATCATCGCTTCGATTATTATTTTCCAAATTTAAAAAGCGGTTTAAGACAAAATCCAAATGCAATTTAACACANNGCGCTTTGTGTTAACATGAATTTTTTAAACAGCTATTTTGCTTTGAGTTAATTTGCAGGAAAAGAGAGGAATGGAAAGTAGTATTGATATAAGGCCCATTGAATCGAAAGATAACCCTGCCCTGGCAAAAATTGTCAGGCAAACACTGGTAGAGTTTGGCGCCAATCACCCTGGTACAGTTTATTATGATGAAAGTACCGACCGGCTTAGCACACTGTTTAACGTACCGGGCAGCGTTTATTTTGTAGCCGAAAAAGACAACGAAATATTAGGCGGCGGTGGCATTTATCCCACCGTTGGCTTAGGCGCCGATACCTGCGAGCTGGTAAAAATGTATTTACTGCCAACCGCCAGGGGGTTGGGTTTAGGCGTAGCGCTTTTAAATAAGTGCGTAGCTTTTGCCCGCAGCAATGGCTACAAAAACATTTACCTGGAAACCATGCCGGAACTGACCCTTGCCATTAAGCTATACCAAAAAACAGGGTTTAAAATGCTGAACAGCCCACTGGGGCAAAGTGGCCATTTTGGTTGTGGCATATGGATGATATTAAATTTGGACCAATACAAATAGTATACTTGCCCACCGTAAAATAAAGCCGGAATAAAAGTGCCAACCGAACGTGAGATAAAAAGGAGTGTCTGGAAAAGCATTTTCAGGCTTATACAGCCGCATAAAAAAAGGTTTACCGCTGTAGTAATTATTGGCTTGCTGAGTACAGGTGTAGGGCTATTGGAACCCCTGATATACCGCGAGGCTGTTAATGATGTGGCCGGCCTTTTTGTTAAGCAGGCTAAAGATGATGTGCGACATGAGTTGGGCGTAGCCACCGATGATGATGCCGTAAATAACCTGATTGAAAAGGGAATTGCCGATGTTGAAAAAGATGCCGATGTTATTAGTAAAGAAATAGAGCAGATAAAACCAAAACCAAAACTCAAAGAGCCACATACTACCACCCACGTTGCTTCCCGCACACCAAATCAGGCACTTCAAACTTTGTTGTGGGCTGTCGGGCTGTTATTTCTTATAAACCTTGTAGGATATATTTTTTGGCTGATAGCCAATAATATGAACGTTAAGCTCTCCTGCTACATTGAGCAGCGGTTTATTCAAAGCACTTTTTCGCACGTGCTCCAATTGCCATTGAGTTTTTTCGGCAGACGCTCCAGCGCTGCGGTGGCCAAGCAAATTGATCAATCAGAAGAGGTGTCGGCCATTGTAAATGCATTTTCGCAGGATATATTGCCTGAGGTTATCGGCCTGATTGGAACGCTGGCAATTATGCTAACGCAGAATGTAACCCTTACCTTGATTGCATTTGCTATTATACCTTTTTACATGATAATTGCCTGGCGCGCTGCCTGGAAACTTGAATCGGGCCTCTCGGTTTATTACGACCGTTGGGAAGATGTATCGGCACATATACAGGATGCACTTACCGGTATTAAAACGGTAAAACTATCGGGTGCCGAAATCCGCGAAACGGAGAATCTGAAAAAGGCTTCTGATGGTGCTTATATAGATTATATAGCCC
>PMXD01000007.1 GCA_003165895.1 Bacteroidota bacterium
AAGGCATTCAAGGTGTTCAGGGCATAGATGGTCCTACAGGAGCTCAGGGCAGCCAGGGCGTTCAGGGTGATGCCGGTACTACCGGTGCACAAGGCATTCAGGGAGTTCAGGGTACAGATGGTACTACAGGAGCACAGGGCAACCAGGGAGTTCAAGGCGACGTTGGCCTAACCGGTGCACAAGGCATTCAGGGAGTTCAGGGTATAGATGGTGCTACAGGAGCACAGGGCAGCCAGGGCGTTCAGGGNNGTTCAGGGTAATACCGGCCCAAGCGGTGCGCAGGGTATTCAGGGCGTGGCAGGTGGAACCGGTGCACAGGGAGTTGCCGGCCCGACCGGTGCTGCAGGCTCAACAGGATTTTTACAGGCAGGTGTAACAGGCTCCATGCCTTATTATAACGGCACAAGCTGGATTACCACGGCCACCAATGTTTACAACGACGGCGGCAACATTGGCATAGGCACCACGGCGCCAACCGAAGCCCAGTTAGTGGTAACTTCAGGCACAGGCACTGGGGCACATAACGATATTGCACTATTAGGTAGTTTCGACGCCGGAGAAGAGCATTACATTAATTTTGCCGATTATATTGGTGACATCGGCTCAATGTGGGTAGGATGGACCGGTAGCTATGGATATATGGATTTCGGAAATTTATATTCGGGAGGCCACGTTACGGGCAAACCGGCCATGACCATTTTAGGTAATGCCACCAACAGCGGCAATGTGGGCATTGGTACAACCACCCCGGGCCAGATGCTTACCGTGGTAGACGCAGGCAACAGCAATACTTATAGCGGCACACTGAGCGTTTATGCCAATAACCTTACACAGGGCGTAGGCATTGGTTACCAGGGTATATCGGCGCTGGGCTCAAATACCAACCAGGACCTTGCCTTAAACTCGCTGGGTACCGGTAATATTACTATGCAGCTAAATAATAGTACGGGTAATGTAGGTATTGGCACCGAGCCGGGCAACAACAGGCTTTATGTAAACCAGCTTGCAGGCGGGGCCGGCACCAGCTACGCAACAGGAAGTGTAAGCGCAATATACGGCCAGGGGGCAGATAATACCGGCGCCTATACTTTTGGCATTACCGGTTACGATATCGGGATTACTGACCGCTCCGGTGGTGTGCAGGGAGCATATAGCAGCATTGTTTGGGGTATTTTAGGTTATATGAGCAGTGGCGGAACCGCTTACGGCGAATACAGCACCAGCAGCACAACAGGAACCGGTTTTTTACCCCAGGGTAATAAAGCGGCCGGCGTTGGCCAGGGAAGCCTGGGCGATTTTGTTGGCGGCTGGGCGCGCGGCGGTATTGTTGGCCACATTGCAGCCGGCGAACTGGCAGCCGGTTACAACATGGGCAACGTTTATACCAGCGGACAGCAAATTGAACTGGTAAACACCGGCAACAAAAAGGTTGCTGCTTTTTCAAATACATCAACACAGGCTACAGTAAGCAGTGCAGGCAGTGCACAGCTTAATAACGGCAAAGCCACAGTAAGTTTTGATAAAGAGTTTGCCGCGCTTTTAGCTAAAGATGAAACACCGGTAGTTACCATTACACCGGTTGGCAACTGCAACGGCGTTCACCTGGTAAATATTTCGGCTTCAGGATTTGAAGTGGAAGAGAACAACGGGGGAAATGCCTCGGTTAAATTCAACTACATGGTTATGGGCAAGCGTATTGATGCCGGTACCGTTGATGTGCCTGCTGATTTTATCAATAACGATTTCGACAAAAACCTGAAGGGCTTTATGTATAACGAGGCTGATATGGAGCACAGCGCAACACCGGTGTGGTGGGATGGAAACCGTTTCCGCTTTGAGGCTGTTCCGGCTGAGCTGAAACCGGCCAAACCGGCGCCGGCTAAACCAGAGCAGAAGAAATAAGCTAAATACAATTTCACGCAAAGAGCCGCAAAGATATTTTTATTCTCTGCGGCTCTTTGTATTTTATTCCTGCGCGCTCAGCGTAAACCTGTATTTTTCAACGCCCGCAAATGTTATCAGCTTATATGTATTTTTGCCGCACCATGAAAACCTGCCTTGCTATCCTGCTGCTTCTTTTTGCACTGAACACCGGTGCACAGGATTTTAAAAAACATATTGTATTCCTCACTTCTGATTCGCTGCACGGGCGCGCACCGGGCACCGGCGATGAAGTAAAGGCCGCCCGTTATATCCACGATCAGTTACAGGCACTTAAATGCATGGTAAGGTACCAGTCGTTTGTTTTCCGCGACAGCAGCCGGGTTATACCCGCCGGTTACGGGGTGCGCGATACCGCAGTGAATGTGGCCGCTTACATGCCTTTTGGCCACGGCAATGTTATTATTAACGACAGCACCATTATCATTTCCGCCCATTACGACCACCTGGGTTTTGGCAGCAACAAAAGCCTTGACATTGGCAAAAAAGGAATACACCCCGGTGCTGATGATAATGCCAGCGGTGTGGCGTTGATGCTGGAGCTTGCAAAATGGATATATGCTAATAAAGGGTGGAAATATAATTTTGTTTTTGTGGCTTACTCGGGCCACGAAGCAGGATTGTACGGCTCTGATTATTTTTCTAAAACCGATATCTGCAAACGGCTTAAAAAAAGGGCCGTTATTAATTTTGATATGGAGGGCAGGCTCGACAGCGCTGCCAAAGTGTTACGTGTAAGCGGCGCCGGAACCGATTCGGTTTTTTACAGGGTGTTTCACAGCCTGGATGGCCAGCCGCTGCATTTTAATTACGACGATGAGAATATACCCCACAGCGACCTGAAACCTTTTATAGCAGAAAATGTGCCTTTGCTGAACCTGACCACCGGCACCCACGATGATTACCACCGCATTACCGACACCGAAGACAAAATTAACTACCCCGGCATGCAGCAGATATTTTTGCTTATGCAACAGATGCTAACAGCCGTGGGCAGGTAGCAGCTGTTGTTTAATTGTGATCAAACCTGGTGAATGGGGTTTATCCTGGTTTTGAATTGCTACAGGCTGAAAAGCATGTCGATCGACGGATGGAGGACTTGCTTTTTTTTGACAATTGCTATGATCCCATTAGGTTGTAACAACTGAAATTACATTTCTATAAATCAGGCCAAATAAAATCAGCTCAGTCTGCATTAATTTAAATTAATGCAGACTGAGCTGACTCACATGCGTATTTTAAGCAAGTATTTGACTAAAATGTGCATGTCAAAAACCTATGGATTTGTTGGAAGCGCCGGAGGCTTTGACCACTTCATGCCGGAATTTCAAATCAACGAAGGCCGGATAATTTTTGACCACATCTTATCTGGGCTGGTTCTGTCGCATCCGTTTAAAAACTGCAATTTTCCATTAAGAAATCTCCCATTCCGATTACATAAAGCATTGGTTTCCAAAGGGCACTTTTTTTCGATATTCCGATAAATCTCTCTAAAAATGGTAGATGCGACTGAACCGCAAAATTACATTGGGAGATTCATCGCAGTTTTCGAGCATCTCAATAGCTTCTTTTCCATCTTTAGCATTCCTTATTACGCAAGGAACCTTCGCATCTTGTAGAGTAATATCAGCCACCCTCCGTGAAGGTAAATCATCGTCAAGTTAAAAAAACATCTGAGACTTTGTATCGTAAATCAAACGACTTGTAGAAATCCCCTTATCCCCTGGCATAAAACTTACACGCCTGAGAGAAAAAGAAAAAGCCAGCAGGTTTTGCCTAACTGGCTCTTTGCTTCGCGGACACCTCTAATCCAAATATAACCTCGATTGTGAAGATATTTATTAATTCAAATTCGTTATAAAAATTTATCCGTTTGGTTTATATGGCAAACAGACATGACAACAGCCACACTTTAAGCCTCTGCCTCCGATGAAACAAACAGAATAATCTCGTCCCCTTCAAGAACGTTACCACCAAATATCTCAACAGAGCAAAGATCGTAATCCGAAACAAGAAACTTTTGGATGTGGGGTAATAATATTTCAGATTTTTGATGCAATGGCTTTATAAATAACACATCCTTTCCAACAGCTACACGTTCTCCATTTCGCAAGAATGTTACTATAAAGCTATCCAACCTGCCCTTACCCCCTTAACTCTAAACGACCCGAAAAAGCACACTTCGTTTTAAAAAGGCTTATGTCAGTGGAACGACCATCTGCATGTATAACAATATTACGGGTTCTGTCGCACATTAACACATTAAATGTGCCTACAAAAAAAGCAGATACTGTATTCTATGCTATTCACATTGCGGTTCTCAATAATGACTTCAAACACAACCAGGAGGAATTAATAAATAATACCTTCACTATTTTTACCGTTTCGTTTTTGTACCGGGCCACCATGTATTTGAAATCATATGGTTTGTAAAGTGCTCATTTATAATGCCATTACGCTTTTGGGGCATTTATTACATAATTGTTTCTGCCTTCGCATATAGCTATTGGCGGTTTATTTCGTAATCATTAATGTAAATAACAGCTTTTACTTTTAGTTTTGGTACGTAAATTGGACAATATTATCCGACTCTAAAGCGTACAACTTGTTCCTGCTTCAGGAAGGTGACTTGACAATGTTTTAAAATCAGCTTGGCTATTCAGACATTAATTAATAATTTTAATGTGATAAAATTTTTCCCCCTTGTTCTGTTGCTGCCCCTAATGGTTTTTGGTCAAAACGAATTCTACAACAC
>PMXD01000343.1:0-20972 GCA_003165895.1 Bacteroidota bacterium
CGTAACAATAGCAATGGTTAAAGGTGTTTTTTGCTACAGTTAGGTTGACGCATATGCGCCTTACGCGGGAGGCTGATTATCAAATACAAAATTTAATTTTCCGCGTTGCCTTTTGCCTGAAAAGAATGTAAGAATATATATATACCTCACTTTACCTTTCCAGTAAAACTTTCCCTGAAGATGTTTTATCATATTCACTGATTCTGACGATATAAAATCCGTTGCTTAGCTGGCCAGTGCCAACCATGATTTTGTTTTCACTCAGGGTTAATTCAACGGGCATCTTTTCTCCAAGCAGGTTAAATACTTCCGTTTTTGGATTTTTGAAACCGGTATTTGCAAGTTCGCAGGTAAAAGATTCTTTTGCCGGATTAGGATAAATATGAAGATATTCAGGTATCGCCGGAATTTCATTACTGACATTCAAAATAGTGCCGGGGTCCCACAAAGAATCGGAAAAGATTAAAACCCCTCCGGCTGCATTGCCTGAAATATATTCGTTCCTGCCATCGCCATTGATATCAGCAATAGATATCGTTGCATTTTGTCCGGTATTCTGACCTATAAAATCAGAATCAATGAGTGTAAATGAACCACCGCGAAGTTTGGTAGTATCAATAGCATATTCATAAATGCTGCCACCAACCGAGCCTACCAGGAGCATCATTTTGCCGGTACTATCTCTTCTGATAAAGGGTTGGCTGAATCCGTCAACATTACCGTAAGGCACAACACTTACATTTCCAAAGTTACTGTTCACCGAATCCGGATCAAACAACGGATTGCTTTTAGTGCCGAAATTCCAGTAATAAGATAGTCCGCCATCTCTTCGTCCAACAACAAGGTCGTTCAGGGAATCGCCGTTCAGGTCATAAATAAACGGGGCAGCATACGTACCGGTGCTTAAATTAAAATAGTCTGCCGAAGTCATGGACGGAAAAGAAGAACCGGTGGTACCGGTGTTTTCGAAAAAGTATAAATAGCCATCTCCGGCGCCAATCAGCAAGTCCTCTTTTCCATCGCCATCCAGGTCGCCAAAGGCCGGGCTTATACCCAGCAGGTTATAGTTGCTGAAACTGTCGTAATCAAGTGTTATTTCGGTAAACACAGGATGGGCAGCCGTGCCGGTGTTTTGATAATATGCAAGCGTACTCAGGTAACCTGTTAAAGAAGCCGCATCATAATATCCATAATTACCAATAACAATATCCATCAATCCGTCGCCATTAAAATCATAGAACACCGGTTTTGAATTACTTCCAAAATCCAGCATGTGGCTCACCAGGAAAGAATCGCTTTGGTAGCTATACGTACAACCGGTGTCGCCGTTATTTTTATAATACATCACATTCTTTACATTGCGGGCGCCCCCGCCTGAGAAGTCGTAAGGGGCATATACATTGGGTGCCATCAAAACGTCTTCAAGAGAATCAAGGTTGTTACCGATTCCGAAGGCTGCCGGATACTGTGCCATCAACATCGGTGTGCCGCAAGTGGGGTATATCGAATCCCACTCACAAATATTGGCATAGGTATTATCCCCGCAGTTGCGCATAAAAAGCAGGTTGTTGAACCCTACGTTTCCATTCAGCAGGTCAACATCATGGTATATCGGATCAATAATGCTGTAAATAGTGTTACCCGAATGCCGGGGATCGGCTGGCGGACCCGAAGTTGCGCCTTTGCAACTTACATTTAAACTCATGGAATTGTTATTATAATTCTGGCTTACATTACCCCAACACGAAGTGACCAAGTCGTACTTAAACGAGTCGGCGGCAAAATGTATATTACCCGGATTCTCCATGGTTTGATTTTCGTAATAAGCGATCTGTGAACCGAACACATCATAAGTAAGAATATCAAGGTCCCCGTCCATATTCACATCTGTAAAAACAGGTATATCAGCTATGTTGGTCCATACGTTGAGTGCCGGATACCCCGGCATAGAATAGGTTATCAGCGGGCAAACGAGGTCGAAATTCAATACCCCGTTACGGATGCTCCCTTTAAAAACACAGGTGCCGTTGTTGGTATGCGTAAATATATCGGGTATACCATCGTGATTATAATCGCGGAGAAGCGCCCAGCTATTTAGTTTTTGTGGGAAGCAGGCCTCGTATTGCGGAGCATAAGTAAACATGGTATCGAATGCCCCGCCATTGCCCAGGTAAGTATAAACTTTCTGGCTTACCCTGTCAAAAACGAACAGGTCTTTAATCCCGTCCTGATTCAGGTCGCAGGAAGAAAATTGAGGGCAGTCCATTCCACCGGCCCAGGGGTCGCGCATGGTGATACCGTTTTTCTGCACCGGAATACTGATAACCCTGTATTTAGGTGTTTGCGCCTGAAGGGTAAACACCAGGAGGAGTAACGGAATGGTTATTACTGAATATTTCATATGTAATGGTATTGCATGCTTAGATTAATATAATTGCAGCCCATGCTTTACGCGCGGCAATTGTCCATATCCGCTATCTCAGCAAGGTTACAGCACCTTCAACGTGCATATCACCCTGATTGGGAATCTGTATATCCAGGTAATATATATACGTGCCAGGGGGCTGCTTTTCTCCTTTGAATTTCCCATCCCACGGCCCGGTAACATCATGCACCAACTGTCCCCAGCGATCATAGATCCTGAATGTTTTAACCGTTCCGATATTGTTGAAAGTAACCGGGTAGAAGTAATCATTCCTGCCGTCTCCGTTGGGCGTAAAAGCATTCGGCATCACCATTGGATTCGGGCTATCCTTCACACGGACATTAATTTGCGCACTATCCACACATCCGTCTCCGGTAACTTTTACCGTGTAAAGAATATCTGTTAACGGAACCGCAACCGGATGGGGCGAAACAGCATTGTTTAAGTATTCTGCAGGCCACCAGCTATAGGTAGGTTGCCCATAAATTTCTGTGGTTGTTACGCCTAAAACAAGGTGAGCGCCCTCACCCACAAGGGTATCGGTAAATAAGGGGATTACTGCCAGGTCCTGTATTTTCACCGTATCCCGCTGTGTAACCATACATGCACTGAGGCTGTCCCGGAACAGTACCCAATAAGTGGTTGTTGTATCAGGTGTGGCAACCGGGGCCGGGCAGTAGCTGCAGCTTAAAGTTGACGAAGGGCTCCACACGTAAGAAGTGCTGCCGGTGGCGGTTAATTGTGCCCCTGAACCTTTACATATCAACGTATCATTACCTGACCGTGTGTAGGCAGCAGTAATTACATCTACCGTTATGGCATAGTTTTGAATAACAATTACCGGGCATTGGTTGTTGGTAACAGTAACTATAAAAATATGTTTACCGGTGTCGCCGGCCGGTGATGACCAGGTGAAATTACCCATCACAGAATCTTTCGAAATACGGTTTACAGAAAAACCGGCACCCGGTATTGCCACGGTGATATCGGATTGCATAAAAACAGAATCACCTGATGGTTCGGTCGCCAGCGCAGAGAACGATAACCTGCCGCCGGGGCATATTTGAACCTCGAATGAATCGGTCATAACGCCGCCACTGACATTTGCCGAATCAATACCTGAGAATAAAGGGGGTGGTTGAGAACACGACGGAAGATTATCAACTGCAATCTGTATATCGCGCATGGTAGTACCTATTAATGCGCCGCGCCGGTATTCGCTCACCTGCACCGCAATAACAAATACCCCGATATCTACAGGTATGAAATTAATTTCACCGGTGGCAGTGTTAAGTGTAAAAGGCCCTGACGACGAAACCGGGTTATTATTTGAATACCCGGGCACATAGGGAACCGGTAAGGCGCCTGCCCCCATCGGTTCAATCACCGAATAAACCAGCGAGTCTCCATCGGCATCAACGGCGCCCATGTTGCAGGTGAATGGGTAGCTAAAACAGATAAACGGAACCGGATTGCCGGTAAACACCGGTGAATGATCGTTATGTGCAAGTGTGTTATTTATTGTAGCCTGAATATAGAGGTCGTCGGCATCAGGGTTAATAAGATTTGAAATAAATGCGCTGCGGCAACATATATCAAAGCTGATTACCCAATCGGAACAGAGCGCCGGTAAAGTGATAGTATCGGTATAAGTATAGTCTAACATTCCCTGCAGCGAGCCGCCATTGCATTCCGATTGTAAAACTGAGGCAAAGCATAGCGGGGTTATTTCGCAGGGCTGGCCGCCATTGGTACTGGCCGGGCATGGTTGCCAATTGGGGGTAACACTGAAATTTTGCCCGCAGGAAACGGAAGCAACATTGAGGACAATGTCCGGATACTCATCCAATTCACGGCAATCGCAATAAAAGTTCAAAACAACACTGTAGGTATGATGATTGGAGTCGATACAGGTGTATACCAGGTCGGCCCCCATGGGATGCCGGGCGTGCAAAACAGTAACGATGAATTGCATCATCAGTAAAAGGAAAAAATGAAAGCCTTTTACATGCATCACCTTTTTTAATTAAAAAAACTGCATCCGGTTAATGCCTGCAAGTTCATTCAACCACTCATCGAAATCAATGACTTTACTCAGAAAACCTGTTACAGGGAAATAATTAACATACCCATGGTAATGTAGCCTGAGCTCCGGGTCCCCTGTTGAAGTTTAATTTTAATCCTGATTAAGAGGGTTCTGTCGCATCTGTTGAAAAACTGCAATTTCCTATTAAGAAATCTATCGTTCCGATTACATAAAGCATTGGTTTCCAATGGTCACTTTTTTTCGATATTCCGATAAATCTCTCTAAAAATGGCAGATGCGACAGAACGCTTAAATAATTCCATATATCTTTTTGTAAAAAAGAAACGGAAGTATTGGGAGTGAGGTTTCGGAATACAAGTGGTTGGCGGGGACGCCAACCACAAGGGCACCCGGTTTGGCATCCCCGCCAACCGGAATTCCTGCCAGACAACGATAATTTGGTTTGCACCCGTGAGGTTTGAGTTGTGGAAGGTTAAAATAAAAATGACAAGATTATCACCGGCAAACGCCGGCAATAACCTCGTCATGAAAAGAAAATTCAGCATGTTACCTTACTAAAAGGCACCTGTTTTTATTTGCCGGCACCAAAGGTCCTGACGTAATTTACCAGATTCCAGCGATCGCTTTCATCAGGATAGTCTTTTTTACCACGGGGCATATCATTACGTCCTTCTGATATTTTGTAAAACAGGGCACCATCAGTTTGTGATTGAAAGGCCGGTTTGGTCATATCAGCCGGTGTGCTCTTCAAATCCGGAGCTTTCTTTCCGTTGCCTATTCCGGTTTTTCCGTGGCAGTCAATACAGTTTTTGATATATAATGCTTTTCCTGCACTGACAGAAGCCGGAGAGGTTTTAACCGGGTTCACCATTTTTACATTTTTATCGGGCACCACCCAGGGTTTGGTATCGGTTTGAAATGCCATGCTAAGAATAGCAGCGGCAAACAACACCAGCGGCAATAGTAACTTCGTTTTCATAGTTTGAGGTTTTGTTTTTTTGATTAAATGATAATAGTGTGAATTTATAAATTATTGGAGGCGGTTATAAGTGCCATAATCTGAGTACGTTAAACCCTAAGCAGAATTGGCCTTTGGTATAATCGTTCTGGTTGTAAAATTCGTTTATCTGCGGAATGATAGCCTGGTAATTGCCAAATGTTATCTGGAATACGTGGCCGTTGGTGGTAAATTCAAGTCCGGCACTCAGGTTTGGATGCGGGTTTTGTGATATTTGCTGCGTAACAGGCTGGTCGTATCCAAGCAAAACTGAAATTTTATCGGTACATTTAATTCTGCCCATTGCTGATAATGAGAATAGATAATTATACATGGCCGGACTAACACCCCCTTCGGCGTTAATATAGCCGGGAACGTTGTTGAAGTACGAAATCTCGGCGGCAATTTGTAGTGAAAAGCGGTCATGAAATTTTCTGGCTATCATCAACTGGCCAAAGTACGACAAACGGTCTAACCCGCTTACAAAATTGCTTTTGTTCCGGGTATCAACAGCCATATCTCCATAAATGGTAATACTTAAAGGAAATCCTCCGTGCTCCGACTGTTTCATCAGGGCATATTTGCCGTCAAAATCCCAGGTAAGGTTGTACTTGTTAAATCCAAAACCTATTTCCAGGTTGTTGGTGGGTGTATAATCAAGGCCCAGGCGGATATTGGCATCTGCAAATATTCCGATGAAGTCAGAATAGCCATTGGTCATTACGCCAAACCTGTGCTGAAAATCGAATTCAAGGGTGTTTTTTTGTGGCACCATTACGCTTTGGTTGTCGATGATAAAATTACCATCGAAGGTGCTTTTAATGGGCTTCAGGTCNNTCACAGAGTTTTCCGTGATGCCTGGTTTTTGTCGCTGTGGTATCCTGTGCATTTAAAATGTTCGTACTCAAAAACGAGAGCAGGAGCACCCCGAAGCAACTAAAGGCTATGCGAATTTTTGTTTTATATATTTTCATTTTTTTGGTTTTTAGTTGTTAAGGGCTCCTTGTGTTATCCAGGCCAGCACATACCCGTTTATGTTTTGCGGATTGGTTGGCCGGTTATATGGCATTGCAGGTGTAAGAGTACCCATCAGGTGCTCGTAAATGACACTGCTTGTAGGGCTTCCGGTATTATACAGGTCCATACTGGTAAGTTGGTTGTAAGCGGTAGCCGCTTCAAGGTCAGGGGCGATGGAACCCTGAACATGGCATCCGGTAACGGCGCAATTGGTAGCGAATAACGGAACGAGGTCTTTTGAAAAGCTGACGGCTTTTGTAACCGTTATCATATTACCTACAGTAACCGTATCGTCTTTCGCACATCCCGAAATTGATATTACCGCCATTGTTACCACGGCCCATGCCAGGACTAATATTTCTTTCTTTTTGAGCATGACCTAAATTTTAATGGTTATTAAAAAAGTTTCCATGCTGCTATTTTTGGAAGGTTAGGGTTAGTCCGGGCATAATGGCATGTTCATTATCAGCAGCATTAATAGAACCGTTGGCCTGAAACATTACACCAATTCCAAATTGTTGGTTTGCAAGAGATGAAAAGTCAACATCCTGTTCAAGAACATCAGTGGTTTTAAGCGCTCTTTTCAGCATCATTGTCCATCCCGATCCGCTCCACATGGCGTTAGCTGTTACATCTCCTTCGCCGCCGGTATATGGGAATACTATTTTGCCGGGTATCCAGGTTGTTTGGTCGTTGTTACCAATTCCGGTACCAACCTGCTGGTAAGTAGTTCCGTTGTTAGGGTTGATAGTTGAACCGCCTTGCAGGGTGAGTACGCCGTTTGAGTCAACTGCTATTACTTTTAAGGCAGCGCCCAGTGTATCGCTTGGCAGTAATTGGGCATAAGGGTAGTTATCGTTTGCTTTAACCCAAAGAGGTACGGATTCATGTTTGGATGTTCCGGTAATGGTAAGCGTTTGTTTATTACTTACACTACCTGCGCCATTGGTTGATGCGTTGGAAGAATAAGAAGGCGGGCTTGAACCGTTAGGTACCGATTGGTCAGCATGTATACCGCTTCCGCCTAATACTCCACCATCGTAATCCTGGTAGTAATCAAGCGCCTGGCCGGTTTGTTCTACTTCATAGAACCTGGCCCTCCAGCAATCTAATTTTTCATTAACTGCATTAGTGTGCATACAGTTGGTAGTTGTGCTGGTTATAGCACCGGTCAGCGTATCAAGTACCATACTGCCTACATTGGTATGGCAGGCCCCGTAGCAGGACTGAGAGGTAAAGTCGGCGCATGAGTTATTGATATTAAACAGCATTACTATTTCGTCAGAGCAAATACTTTGCATGGTTTCTTCTCCGTCAACGTTATAGGTAGGTGCTGCACCGCCCTGTGCCCATAATTTTGTAGCAGGATTAAAAAACCATGGCGAACTGGCCCGGTTAGCCTGTGCTGCCTTCCATGTAATTAAAAAATAGATGTAATTGGCGTCATACATAGATTGCAGGGTCATAGGCGTGCTGTTACCAATGAAGCCGTTAAATCCGTTTGCGCCGGAGCTTCCTTCCACATCAGGTACCGTTGCCGTAATGTTTAGTACTGGGGCGTTCTTCCATAACGAGGCGCTGGGCCCGCCCCAGGCAGAACCACCGCTGTAATATCCGGAAACAAAACTTGGTGGAGTGGCGGTTTTAACTGAAGTAAGCAAGGTGCCGCTTGCCGGTGCAACATTTAATGTCTGATCATGCCTGGTACAATTGTATAACCCGAATGTTAGACCAAACATAAGGGTCACAACCATGTATTTTGTCTTAATTTTTTTCATAATTTATGGTTTTGATTTTTGTGATGAGTGAAATTGTTTAATTTATAAAGTGATTAAATCGTGGACACTGCCGGGTTAACTTATTCCTTTACCCATTCTTCATAAGCTAAGCCATAAGGCGGCTTGCCGGTGGGAGTAGGTGGGTTTTTATCCCTGCTCATTTTAATAATGGTATAGAATAAGGTGAAGTAAATGCACCAGATGCATGTAAAAATTATTGAGATTGTAATTACCAGTGGCGCCGGTGCGCGTGGCTCCCACAAAGCCCGTGGAAAAGGGTTTTTGTCTACAGCCAGTTGTATGCCCATGGGTGCGGCTACTTTGCTGTCTATATTGCCATAGGTATCATTATCTTCAATTTTTGCAACAATAACAATGTTGCCTGCTGTATCGCCCTTTATATCGCGGGGTAAAGTAAAGGTGCCGGTGCCGGTTTCATCGGTTGTGGCACTTTTGTCTTCAGCAGCCGGCATGGTTCCGAAAAACCTTTGCACGTAAAAATTAATCGTGGCATTTGCAATCGGTTTTTCTTTTCCGTCCTTGTCGGTTTGTGTTGCTTTTACCGTTACAGTGCGGGTGGTATCTGCCGGGTTTACAATAACCGTAAGGTTGGCCTCTCTGAAACTTCCCTGGTCTTTGGCATCTTCAAAGGCAAGGTCGTTTTCGAGTTTGGCTATCAGGGTAAACTTCAGGTCCGCATCCAGTGGCAGGGTTTTAGGCAGGTCAATAACAACCTGGCCATCCACCGGGGTTACACCGCTGCCTATCAGTTCTTCTGCCTTGTTATTCAGGGCGTAAACATTTACGTGTGCGTTGGCAACGGGCATGTACTTGTTGTGCTCGTTTTTAGCAGTCACTTTTACCCTGGCGGTTTTAGTCTGATCCGCTTTTTTGTAGAAAGACAACTGAACGGCCGATTCGCGTTTTTCAACTGCCTTTGTAGTTTCCTGTGCCCATGAAAATCCCCATAAGAGCAGGAACAACAGGGTTAATGATATATTATACTTTTTCATAGAATATTTTATGTTGGTTTTCATTTTATTTAATTTATCCTATTACCACTTTTTCAGTTTCTAAAAGCGCTTCTTCTCTTTTCTTTCTTTGGGCATAAGCGATCTTTTTATCGTGGTTAAGCTCCATACCTTCAGCAACTTCCCATACGGCCATCATCGGAAACATCTTGGCAAAAAGTGTTATCACCAGGAAAATACCAGCCAAACACGCCATGGTTACCGACCACTCAACCCAGTTAGGGAAATAGGTAGCCCAATCTGCAGGCACCTCCTGTATAGGCATAAAAGGGTGCAACAGGGTAGGCACCACGATGATGTACCTTTTTATCCATGCACCGATAACGATAACAATACAGGTAATGGAGAGCGGCAATATTCTGCGCCCGATAGGTGTAGCCATCACAACAATGGGCAACAACACTGTGCCAAACTGCAGCGTCCAGAATACCCTTGAATAAGGGCCCCAAAACAAGTCGCCCAGTAAAGCGCCTTCGGTGGACGCCATTTTATAGGCCGGTATCCAGTACTCATTTAAATTCAGATAGGCATATATTAAAGTAAGTGCCAGCACTATCTGTCCCATCAGGTTAAAGTGCCTTGGGGTAATATATTTTTCAAGGTGATAAAACTTGCGGAAAGCCGCCATACCTAATATTACACCTGCCGAACCCGAATAAAGAGCACCCGCTACAAAGTAGGGCCCGAATACGGTGCTGTCCCAGCCTGCACGCAATGTCATGGCGAAAATATAGCTAACCACAGTGTGTACCGAAACCGCTATGGGTATAATAATAATGGTCATTACCTTCATACACTTCTCAAGCGTATGCCATTGCTGGGCCGAGCCATGCCATCCCATGGCCATGGTTGTGTAAAGCCACTTTTTAAACTTGCCGAACAGCGATTTGGTATCTGTTAACCGGTCTCTGCAAAGGGCCAGGTCCGGTATCATAGGTAAAAACAGGAAAACCGTGCTGCCGGTAAAATAAGTAAGGATGCAAATGATGTCCCATATCAGCGGCGATTGAATTCTGCCGAACATTACCAGGTTAAGGATACGGTCAGGGCGCCCCAGGTCAATGATGGGCATTATTCCCCCAAAACATAAAGACACAAACGTAAGTAACTCTGCCGACCGTGTTATTGGCCTTCGCCATTCCTGTTTTGTTATCCGCAAAATAGCCGATACCAAAGTACCAGAGTGGCTGATACCAATAAAGAATACGAAAGTTGAAATGTATAACCCCCATGAAACATAATTACGCATGGCGGTAACTCCTAACCCATTCCGCAGCTGATATATATACACGCCGAAGCCCCATGCGGCAACCAGCATTAAAAAAATAACCCAGATAATTGTAACCGCGCTCCAATGCCGGGTTGGCCGAAGACAATCTTCGCGGAGCGTCTCTATTTCTTGATCTAATTCCTGTGTTTCTGAATCTATCATACCTTGTGTTTTAATGTTGCTTTTAAAAATATTTTTTCTGAAAGGCAGGGGCTATCTTTGCTTATTTGCATTTTTTTACAATGACATTGCCCCTGCTGTATTCTTCAGTTCACATCTTCATTACATCCGCTTTTGCACTTTTTACCGTTCTTTCAATTTCCCCTTTTCCTCTTTCATTCATGTTCGGGGTTGGGTACTTCCTGTTTTTAGGCGGCAGATAATAAACCCGCGGGTCGGTTCCTAATTCTTCTAAGTGACGGTAAGCAGCGTTATCTTCAAGTAACTGGCTCAGTTTTACGGTTACTCCCGAGCCGTTGGTAACTGCATCTTCGTTCTGATCGCCCATATAAATTACATCCATCGGGCAGCTCGCAACGCATGCCGGCATTTTACCTTGCCGCAGCATGTCGGGGCAGAAATCGCATTTTTCAACCGTACCCATTCTTCTCGGAAAACTTTGCTCAGGCGAGTAAACAGTATGCTGAGAAGCATAAGATAGTTCAGGATGCGACCAGTTGAAGAAGCGGGTGGAATATGGACAGGCAACCATACACATCCGGCAACCAATGCAGCGCTCGTTGTCAATTAATACTATCCCATCCTCCCTTTTAAATGTGGCATTAACCGGGCATACTTTGGTGCATGGCGGGTTATCGCAATGAAAACATGGCTTGGGAAAATAGTAAGGGGCCGTTTCTTTGGCCTCTTTCATTTTAAACACCTTTATCCATTCGCGCTGCGGTTCTGTAAAGTGCATGGCCTGGCAGGCTTCGGTGCATTTTTTGCAACCATCGCATTTTGCCAGGTCAATGACCATGACGAATTTTTTGTTTGGAATCCCTTTCCGGGCTTCTGCGTTGCTTACCGGTGCAACTTTAATTTCGGTCAGGTGTTTTTCATCCACTTTAAACACTTTGCCACCGGTTGTAATTACAGTGGTGTTGGCTGCCGATAACCCGCATACCGGCGCCTCAACAGTGTTTTTGTCTGATAAAACAGTTTTAATTACACCAGCGCCGGCTATCAATCCCCCACCGGTTAGTAAACTCAACCTCAGAAAGTTTTTTCTCGACGTGTTATTGTTACTTTTCATATTGTATGTTGCTTGGTTTTTACTTTGTTTTAAATCTTGTACATCTATGATTTTTGCCTTACAATATTGGGGTTAAAACGTAACCTGTTTAATGATGCGGATTAGATTAAACAATGTATTAAAGCAGAAAGAAACCTGCGTTTTAGCAGAAAAGATGATTCATATATAACGACACAATAACCACCTCAGGTTTAAGTGCAACTGGTTTATACATTATTAATCAGGTAAGTACGCGTGGTACAAGGTTAATTAAGAGGATATTTCCAAAGATTGGAGTAGATATCCAGGTTATGGTGGGCTATCATTTCTGTAAGGCCTTCAATGTTGGTAAGCGCAATCTGCTTTCCTTTTTTTTCTATCAGTTGTTTGTTTTCAAAGTCGGTTAGCTCGCGCATTAACTGCTCGGGGCAACCTCCTGCCAGGTCTGCCATTTCCTGGCGGCTTAATATTACATTTAAACACTGGTCTTCAGGATTGGTACCAAATATTTCCTTTAAGTATAACAGCATTTCGGCAACTTTCTCACATGCATTCATCTGGCTCAGGTATCTTTCCCGCACCTCCATTTTCTGTAATTCCTGCGAATAAAACATCATCATAGCGAACGTAAGCTTCGGGTTATTCATAAAGGCCTCGTATATCATATCGCTGTCAAAAAAACAAACATGGGTTTCATCCAGGGCAAATGCACCAACTAAATATGTTTGAACAGATGTTCCCCAATGCCCCAGGGGGTAAGCCGTGGTAGCCAGGGAAACAATTTTTTCTTTGTGGTTTTCGCCGGTAGATACAATCTTTACTTTTCCGCTGTAAACCATGTATAGCCCGAAAATGCGGTCCTGCTCTCTGAAAATATAATCACCTTTTTGATAAACAAAGTGATTTTTGTTTTCGCTCAGCAATGCCTGCCATTTTGCATTACAAAAACGCTTAACTATACATTGTTTAAGGGTGCACTCCGTACAACTGAAAGTACCATTCATTGTTCACATTATTTTTAACTGAACTAACCATTAAGCCAATCTTCATTAGCTTAATGGTTATATTCTTTATAAAATATAACGGTTACAAGTTTGCGATTAAAGTTTTGCTGATTTAATGATGTGCATCACACGTATTCCTGCGTTATTACAGGAATTATGCCGGAATGCTCAGGATTTAGGGAGGATGCCGCTATATAGCAGCCCACGATGATGCGGCTATCCGCATATTATGGCTGGATAGTATTTTATTTAACTCCTCATGATTGAGGAGAATAAGCTTGCGGCTGTGTTTGGCAATAATGGATTCTTTTTCAAAGCTGGTCAACTCGCGGCTTACCTGCTCGGCAGTAGTTCCTGCAAGATCGGCCAGCTCCTGCCTGCTTAGCGATACATTCAGGCTTCCATCCTGTTCGTCCTCACCAAAAATATCAAGCAGGTATAACAAGGCGCCTGCAATTTTTTCCCTCATGGTCATCTGGGCCAGATATCTGAGCCTTAATTCAGCTTTTCGAAGTTCGGTTGAGTAGAACAACATCAATTCATAGGTAAACTTCGCGTTATTCATAAATGCATCATATATAGTGCTATTATCCACAAAGCAAACATAGGTTTCATCAAGCGCAATGGCGCTTACGGGATAAAGTTCATTCCCGTAACCCCGGTGCCCGATAATATGCCCGTTTGTTGCTAACCGGGCAATCTGTTCGCGGTTATTAAACCCCGATGAAACTATTTTAACTCTTCCCTCTTTAATAAAGAATAAACCAAACACCCGGTCCCCTTCCCGGAAAATATGCTGGCCCTTTGAATAGGAATTGCATGTCTTGCTCATGTTAAGGATACCTTTCCAGGTTGATGAGCAAAATTTATTAACGAAGCAATGAGCATTTGAGCAGTTATTGCAGTTTTGTGGTACGTTCATACACATCAATTATGGATAAAGACAAAGTAAGCCTGATGGCGTCTAAGTATGGAGGGCAATACAAAATTACTGCCCGGACGTAAAACAATAGCTGATAAATTTCAGCCGGAAACATGATTATTGTAAGGATGTTTGGCACAAAAGCTTAGAATTTATTCCTGATTCAGCTATCAAAATAAGAAATGTAATTAATGGCAATACACAGGCCGCTTATTGGGTGCAAACCAAGTTGTCGCCACATAGCAGGAGTTCCGGTTGGCGGGGANNCAACCACCAATGTGCCGCGACAACTTGGTTTGCACCCCAATTATTTCTGCTCAAATCAAACGCAATAAAAAATTTAAGCGGTTCAATTTAAGAGAGAAGAAAAAAGTAGAAATAGAAACATTGCCCGGCGGGACTTTGGCCTCACCGGGCAATTTTTTTTATACTGTCATTCAACGTTATCTCATTTTTGAAGGGAATTTGATTGTCTTACCAGAGACCATGAAAGCGCCCCAGCCTTTGTGATGAATGGTCTTTGGGTTTTTAATAGTTGGATCTATCCAGGCTTTCATTACTTCCAATACAAATAAATTGTATTTATCTGTCATTGATAAATCAACCACTTTACATTCCAGATTGGCATAGCAACCACCTATAAGGGGCGCTTTAACCATGGAAGCCGGGACCGCCGTGAGTTTGAACTTGCTGAACTTATCAATATCCCTCCCTGAAGTGTTTCCAACTTTCACCACTTTTGCGGCCAGCTCAACGGTTGGTATTGCTATTACACATTCCTGTGTTGTTTTTAAGAGTTCGAAGGTATAATCCCGGTTACTAACTATGCAACCTATCAAAGGAGGTTCAAAATCGAGCATAGTATGCCAGGACATTGTCATTACATTTAATTTGCCCTGATATGCGGTTGTAAGCATTACAACCGGTCCCGTTTCAATAAGCTGATAGACCTTGGAAAGAGGAAATGTTCTTTTTGTCATTTTGCATTGATTTAATTATGGTGAAATGATGTCCCGGAAAAAAAGGCCGTTGCGGGTTGTTGTATGGATGCATATAACCTTACCAGAATACTTTTTATAGTCATCAATACGGGCGCGCATCCTATCAACAGTTCGGTCCGGATAGTTGAGGTATGAAAGGTAAGTAAGCCCTTGCTCAATAACCTTTTCCGTTTTGCCATTGCCTTTCTTTTTAAGTGTGTCGTTTGTTTCGCGGGTATGCTTTGCTGCCAAGAGCGAAATGTAAAAGAGCATAATAACCGCCATGTGCAATTTCACGATCAAACTTTTGTTAAGGAACAAAAGTATCCTTATCCAAGGTCAAATTTGATGAACTTAATCAATGCCTCCCCGAAATCACGGGCAATGGCAAAGACAGCCGGGGATAGGATTTGTATTATTTCCAGATTTTAAACTGTAGCGTAAATTTTTTATGTTGAATAAGCGACCGCCAGTCAATAAACAACAACGCAGAAATAAGAAGCAATCCAATCAGCAAGCCGGCAATGGATTTCCAGTTTATCATCCCGAACATCAGTGCTTCTGCATTCTCGGCAGCATATTTGCCCAGCAGCACGGCGGCAGTGTCGCTGATAAATTTGCCAATTACAAAGGCCGGGATGATATAATACGGTTTCATCCTTGCCATACCCCCCGCTATAAAAAGTGGGGTGGTCGGTAGCGGCAATAAAGAGTAAGCAATGATAGCCAGTTGGCTTTCCCAACCTTTTGCTTTTAGCTTCCTTCCCAAATACTGCACATCCTCGTTTTTTGAAGGGTTAAATATCCTGCTTGCCAGCATAGGGATATACATAGTAAGTACGGTACGGCCCACTATAGAACCGGACACACCAATTACAATCACCCACCAGATATTTAACTTATACACCAGTTGAAATAATATCATGATGGTAAACGCCGGTGGCAACGGAAAAGGGACAACGTCAACTATAAATGCGCAGATAAAAATAAGCAGGTATTGCCACCACATATATTAACAGTAATTTTTGTTTACCGGTTGCCCGGTTGATAAAAATGAAACAAAGATATTCCCATACAAATTACGCAATAATCAGCCGCTGGTATTGTTTATCTGCGCTTATACTGCGACGAAATAAATTTGGTCAGGTTTATGCGGGAAACAGGATGTGGATGTATGACAAAAATCATTTTACCCGATGACCTTAATTCCTCAAAAGGGCATCTTTTAGCATCAATTTAAAGGTCTTAAACAAATGGAGATATGGATAAGCCATTGCAACGAATCGACCATCTGATGTGGGATGCCGAAACGCCAAACAGCCTTGTTACCATTGCCGGTATTATGACTTTTAAAAAGCCATTCAGCAGGCAAAAACTAACGGATATCATTACGCGCCGGTTGTTGAGATTTGAACGCTTTCAAAAAAAAGTAATAATGAAAGAGGGAAATCCGCATTGGCATCTGGATGAGCAATTTAAATTGCAAACCCACATTCATCATATTGCACTACCGGGTAAAGGCGGGTATAATGAGTTACAGGAATGTGTCAGTGATTTGATCAGTCAGCCGCTTAATCACAATAAACCACTTTGGGATATTCACCTGATAGATAATTATAAAGGTGGAAGTGTTTTGCTGGTGCGCCTGCACCATGCCATTGGGGATGGCATTTCGCTGGTAAAAGTGTTTTTTTCGCTAACCGGGAAAACAGCAGCTGAATCAATGTCGCTTATAGATATAGAATTGCCACCCCCTAAGCATAAAACCGCTGCCGATAATATTGACCAGTTGGTTCAGTTAGGCAAAAATGCCTATGAAGAGGGGATTCAGATGTTAAAGAACCCTTCTTTATTTGGCGAGGTGGTAAAAAATAACTGGCGGACTACAAAGGAAATCGGAGAGTTGTTTTTAGGAAAAACAGTTGAAAATACTATTTATAAAGGCCACATGGGCCTTACAAAAAAAGCTGCCTGGGCCGGGCCGGTTCCGCTTGAAACTTTTAAGCGCCTGGCAAAACAGTATCACGTAAAAATAAACGATGTATTGCTTGCTTTGGTGGCGGGTGCTTTCAGAAAACATTTGATAGCCCATCACCAGAAGGTAAACGAGGGATTGAAAATTATAGTACCGGTTAACCTGCGCAAGCAGAATGAAATAATGAAACTGCATAATGAATTCAGCTTTATCTCGCTGGATTTGCCGGTACATATCAGCAGTTTTGAGAAAAGAATAGCTTTTATAAGCGAGAAAACAACTACGCTTAAACCATCGGCTGAGCCGTTGTTTTTAAATGAAATGCTGCACCTGCTGGCCGATTATACACCCATGGCCGTACAGAAAATATTTATGGAGTTTATGGGCAAGCATATTACCGGTGTGGTAAGCAATGTTCCGGGCCCCGACCATCCGGTTTACCTGGCTGGCAATATGGTTGAAGACCTTATGTTCTGGATTCCTCATACTGTATCATTGGGCATTGGTATCAGCCTGATGAGCTATAACGGTAAGGTATATATGGGGCTTGTAACGGATGAGGGATTGGTAAATGACCCCGATGCTATTGTAGCGGCATTCACTAACGAATTAAACCAGCAAAAAAAGCTTTTGTCACGTAAAAAGCAGTTGTAGTTCTTTAGAAAAAGTTTGCCGCCCGGCTTGATAACAAACCGGGCGGCATCTCTTTTTAATGTCATGGACATTACAACGCTTCTATTCTTGCTACCAGTTTTTTAAGAATGCGTTTTACTATGACTTCAATGGTGGGTTTGATAATGAACTTTGGCATCAGGCGCAACGCGCCCAGTTTTAATTTTACAGTTACTTCGGCATTGCAGGTGCTTTCATCGCCTTTTAACAGTTCAACTTTCATAAAAGGAAAGAAGGGGCCATCTTCGCATTTGGTAGCAATAATTTTATTCTCCGCATATTCCGCAATCTCGTATTCAAGGTTCATGTCAAATCCTAAAAAGTGGGTTCTTTCTTTAAACCTGGTGCCGGTTAAATCGCGGCCCTTCGTTTTTTTTGTGATGATGGTTTCATCAACAATGGTCATAAACTCTTTCCTTCTGCTTATTTCACGCAAATAGGCAAAGGCTTTTTCCTTTGATTGCTTAAACTCAAGCTTATAATGAAGTATTAAACCGGAGGATTTATCAGCTTTATTTGATTCAGAAGTTGCCATACAAAGGTAATGACGATTGTTCAGTCAATTCCGCCAATAGTTATTCTAAACTCAGGCATACTTTATTGTGGAATTAACGAGTACAAAATTCATAAATTTTCAATCCCGCTTAAATGACCAGTATCACTGTATTATATAAGTGCTGTCATCTCCGGCAGAAATTGCAACGTATATTTTTGTTTAATAAATATATTGGTTAAAAACAAAACGTATGTCACAGTTTATTGTTGAGCGCATTAGCGCAAATAAGGCCATAACCCCGCATTTGGAAATTACCAGTAAAGCCTTTGCTGAAGGAGAAAAAATCCCTCAAAAACATACCGGGCATGGAATAAACATAAGCCCGTCCTTCGATATCGGCAATTTGCCTGCTACAGCTAACAGCCTTGCAATAGTTGTTGAGGATATTGATTCCGCTATTCGGCCGTGCATTCATTGGCTGGTATGGGATATCCCGGTATCCACTCATATTAAAGAGGGAATCAAATGGGGGGTTGAAGGTTTAAATGTATTCAGGCAACATAGCTATTGCGGCCCGTATTCACCACGCGAAATTCACCGGTTTTCATTCAAAATATATGCTCTGGATACTTATCTGAATTTATCGGATAGCACTGAGATTCCGGAATTGCAAAATGCAATAAGCGGGCATGTTCTTGGTTTTGGCGAAATGATTGGGTTATATAATTAAATTATTGATTAACTGCTGAAAACATCCGGAACATATTTGCCGGCAATTTACATAGCCCNNACGATTTAAATCGTGGGCTATGTAAAGGTAAAAACCGGGCAAAACCGTTTCAACGGTTTCCACGACCACCCGATATGCCCGGAAAAAATTTAGACCCGATTGCCCTGGGGTCGTATATTTATAGATTATGCATTTGCTATAAGCTTCGACCCCAGCCGGGGGGCGCATGCTGGCGTTTTGCACCATAGGTACCGTTAAGTCAATTACATTCTAATTGCCAGGGGTGTTATTGTTCAGTTGGGTTAATGACTGGTGTCATAAATTCCGGCTTTTATATCAGGCATTTTTGTAGTTCATATTTAATTTTATATGGCCAATACAAAAAACAGCAAAGGTTTTAGCCTGAACGAACCAGGGGGGCCTGCACAACCGCAAAAAGGTGGCAGACATATTCTTTGGATTTACGCAGCCATATTGATGGCCATCGGAATTTTCTATTTTATAACTAATTCCGGTTCGGTTAAAACTATTACATGGCAGCAGTTTGAACAAACCATGCTTAAAAACCATGATGTTGCAAAGGTTGACATTATCAATGGAGAGCAGGCTGAAGTTTATATTAAACCTGAGAAGCTGAAGCTGGACCAATACAAAGATGTGGCCACCACTTCCTTTAAACTAACTAACCCGGGCCCCCATTTTCAGTTTAGTATTGGTTCTTCTGAATCATTTGACAGAAAACTGGATGAAGCCCAAAAGAGTTTTGCCGAAGGAGATAAGGTTGCCGTAAACTATATCAAAAAATCAAATTGGTTTGCTGCTATTCTTATTTACGGTATTCCACTGATCTTTATTTTTATTTTTTTCCGTATGATGTCAAAACAGACGTCAGGCCCGGGTGGTTCTTCCATTTTCAATTTCGGCAAAAGCACGGCTACTTTAATGGATAAGGAAAACAGAAGCAATATAACTTTTGAAGATGTAGCAGGGCTGGAAGATGCCAAGGTTGAAGTGCAGGAGATTATTGAATTTCTGAAAGAGCCTGAAAACTATACACGGCTGGGGGCTAAAATTCCGAAAGGGGTATTACTTGCAGGGCCTACCGGAACCGGTAAAACATTATTGGTAAAGGCTATGGCCGGTGAAGCGAAAGTGCCGTTTTTATATCTGTCAGGTTCAGAGTTTGTAGAAATGTTTGTGGGAGTCGGGGCCTCCAGGGTAAGAGACCTTTTTCATAAAGCCAAGCAAATTGCGCCCTGCATTGTTTTTATTGATGAAATAGATGCCGTGGGGCGCTCGAGAGCGTCGCAGGTTTATGCCGGCGCCAATGATGAACGCGAAAGCACTTTGAACCAGCTACTTACCGAAATGGACGGCTTTGAAAACAATACCGGTATAATTGTAGTAGCAGCCACTAACCGGGCCGATATTCTTGATTCGGCTTTATTACGGCCGGGGCGGTTTGACAGGCACATTTACCTCGATTTGCCAAATCTGAACGAGCGTAAAGCTATTTTCAAAGTGCACCTTCGTCCGCTGATATTAGAGCCCAACCTCGACCTTGGTTTTCTGGCTGCACAAACACCGGGCTTCTCTGGCGCCGATATTGCTAACCTTTGCAACGAAGCAGCCCTTATCGCTGCCAGGGAGAAAAAATCAAAAGTTGATAAGCCTGATTTTATAAATGCAATAGACCGCATTATTGCCGGCACAGAACATAAAAACAGGATTATTTCGCCAAGGGAGAAAAAAATAATTGCCTATCACGAAGCGGGGCACGCCACTATCAGCTGGCTATTAAAGAATGTGGATCCATTAATGAAGGTGTCTATCATCCCCCGGGGAAAATCGCTTGGTGCGGCCTGGTATTTGCCTGAAGAGCGTCAAATCCGGACAACAGCGCAGTTTACTGATATGCTATGTGCTTCGCTGGGCGGCAGGGCTGCTGAGGATGTTACCTTTGGCGAAATTTCATCCGGTGCGCTGGATGATTTGGAAAAAGTAACGCGCGAGGCATATACCATGGTGGCTTATTATGGTTTAAATAAAACTTTAGGCAACATCAGTTACTTTGATTCAACAGGAAGGTCGGAAGGCGCATTCCAAAAACCATTTAGCGAGGAAACCGGAAAATTGATTGATGAAGAAGTTCGCAAACTGGTAAACGAGACTTACGAACGAACCAAAAATATTCTTGTTCAAAATAAAGAGTCGCTGAAAAAACTTGCTGAACTTTTGCTTGAAAAAGAAGTAGTGTTTAAAGAGGACATCGAGAAAATACTTGGTAAAAGGCCAGAAGCAGATGTTGAGATGATAAACAAAGCGGCCGAAACAATTTCGCCTGCGGCGTAGTATCCCATTGCTCAGAAGTTGTTAAAAATTAAAGAAAAGAAA
>PMXD01000343.1:20979-24115 GCA_003165895.1 Bacteroidota bacterium
TGCCTGCATCCAGTCCGGCCCACTCATTATCCTTAGGAGAGGTTATAAATATAACCGCCGGGGCACCGTAAAAAATCATATCATGGGCTTTTGCCAAATCGCCACCACCCGGAAAATGCAGTACACTAAATGCCAGCTTAACAATGCGCTTAAATCCCATTTTCAATATACCCTTTACAATTCCGGTTCTGATGGCCTTAGAGAAGGTTTGGATATCATCTTTATCAGTAAGCATGTAAAACTTCCACGGTTGATTGTTATGAGCCGATGGGGCCATTCTTCCGGCCTCTAAAATCTGTTCAATTAAACCGCGGTCAACCTTTTTCGGTTTGTATTTTCTTACTGCCCTGCGGCTGTAAATTGTTTCGAAGGTATTGTTCATAGCGCTCTTTTAATTACAGCAAATTTTGCTTTTTTATCACCTGTATTTTATGACTCAGCTCAAAAATGCCGGTGATCCTGATTCTTTAAATTAATTTTAAGCGAATAAATGGCGCGATATGCCTTTTGAATTTAATGTGATGCTTGTTACGTATTTGCCTGACTTCGCTCATAACAATCCAACCTGCATAGGCCTACATTCGTATATATCTATGTTATGAAAGGCAAAAAGGAACAAACAAACCAGCGTGCAACTCCAAAGGAACCCTTTTGGCTATCCTTTCTACCTGCAGGTGTACAGGACTTTTTAGTTGAAACCGGAGATACAACGCGCTTTGCCGGAAGGTTCTTTCAGGAAGCTTTTTTACCCCCGTATGAGTTTAAAGAGATTGTCAGGCAATCATATGAAATCGGATATAAGAGTTTGTCTTTGGTAGGCACAACTGCTTTTATTATAGGTGTAGTATTAACGTTACAATCGCGGCCAACACTGGTGAGGTTTGGTGCCGAGGCCTGGCTTCCTGCTATGGTTAGCGTAAGTATTATAAGAGAGATAGGGCCGGTGTTGGTTGCCCTTATCTGCGCGGGCAAAATTGGTTCGGGTATTGGCGCCGAGCTGGGTTCTATGAAGGTGACCGAGCAGATTGATGCTATGGAAGTGAGTGGCACCAATCCATTCAAATACATTGTTGTTACCCGCATTATCAGCACTACCCTGATGATACCTTTACTGGCTATTATGGGCGATGGTATTGCGCTTTATGGCTCATTCCTGGCTGTAAAAACAAAAGGGGCGGTTAGTGCAACGCTGTTTTTTCACCAGGTTTTTCAAAATCTCGATTTCAGCGATGTGCTACCGGCAATCATTAAGACATTCTTTTTTGGTTTTGTTATCGGGCTTATAGGTTGTTACAAAGGATACAACTCAAAAAACGGGACCGAAGGGGTAGGACAATCGGCTAACTCTGCCGTGGTAGTTGCTTCATTACTTGTATTCGTACTTGATTTAATTGCTGTTCAGATAACTGCATTTTTTGGATATATATGACAGAGACACAAAATACAGCACCGGTAGTAAATCAGAGAACTTCTGAATTCGGAGAGCCTATTATTGAGATTTCCCATCTTCAGAAATCCTTTGGGGAAAACCATGTGCTTACTGATTTTAACCTGACTATACGCAGAGGCGAAAACGTGGTGGTGCTTGGCAAATCAGGCTGCGGTAAATCGGTGCTGATAAAATGCATTGTTGGCCTGCTGAAATATGACGCCGGAACATTAAAAGTTTTCGGGAAAGAAATAAAGGATTTAAAACATAAGGAACTTGACCACATGCGGGCGCGCATTGGTTTTGTATTTCAGAGCAGCGCTTTGTATGATAGTATGACGGTAAGGGAAAACCTGGAATTTCCTTTACGCAGGCAAAAGCACAATAAAACCAAACAGGAGGTGAAAAAGCTGATTGAAGAAATGCTGGACAATGTGGGCTTGTTATATGCCATTAACCTGATGCCTTCGGAACTTTCGGGCGGAATGCGCAAAAGAATCGGGCTTGCAAGGTCATTAGTGCTTGAACCGGAGCTAATGCTTTACGATGAACCCACTACCGGACTCGACCCCATTACTGCCAAAGAAATAAGCCGTTTGATGCTGGAAATGCAACGTAAGTATAATACCTCATCCATCATTATTTCGCATGATATGGATTGCGCAAAGCTGACGGCCAACCGGCTTGTGGTAATGATAGATGGTGTTAATTACGCCCAGGGAACTTTTGAAGAACTTAATCATATAAATGATCCTAAAGTACATGCGTTTTTCGAAAACCAACAGATATGAACAAGGAAATAGTACGAAATATTAAGGTAGGCATATTTACGATAGTCGGCGTGTTATTGTTGTTGGCAGGCCTTTATTTTATTGGTAACAACCAGAATATTTTTCAGAAAACCTATAAGCTATATGCCTCATTTCCGAATGTAGGCGGCCTTCAGACCGGTAACAATGTAAGATATGCGGGTATCAATGTTGGTACGGTTACCGGGATTAAAATATTGAATGATACTTCTATCAGGATTGAAATGGTGGTTGAAGCAGATTTAAGCAAGACTATCAGAAAAAACTCCGTAGCTACTATTGGCACAGATGGATTGATGGGAAGCAAGCTGATTAATATTGACCCGGGAACACCTGACAGCGAATTAGCCAAACCCGGCGATGAAATTGTCAGTGTGCCCAATATCAGTATGGAATCTATGCTCAGAACCCTGGCCATTACCAATAATAATATTGCCATTGTTTCAGCAAACCTGCGTGATATTACCAATAATATCAGCGGCGGAAAAGGAACTCTTTATGCGGCGTTACTTGACACTACGCTGGCATTTAAAATCCACAAAACGCTGGATAATATTGAGCTGGTAAGCAATAACATAGTAGTGATTTCAAATGACCTGGGCAGCGTTACCGGTGATGTAAAAAACGGAAAAGGGTTAATTGGCACGCTGGTTAAAGATACAGTGATGGCGACCGACCTGGCAAAAGCCATTAAGGAAGTAAGAACTGCCGGCGAACAGATTAATGTTTCTACAGTTGAGCTGAAAGAATTACTACAAAAAGTTAATAGCGGCAATGGGACTGTTGGCACTTTGATAAACGATACAGTTACCGCCAACCATTTAAAGCAAAGCCTGGTTAATATTGATAACAGCGCCCGGAACTTTAACGAGAACATGGAGGCCCTGAAACATAATTT
>PMXD01000296.1 GCA_003165895.1 Bacteroidota bacterium
CTCGCACACAAGCTTCGACCCCAGCCGGGGTCGCATATGGCCATTTTTTATCATTAGTGCCTTTAAATCAATGACATTGAGTCCCGGCCTGCATATAACCTACATTTGTATACCATGCAAAGCCATATATTAATGGCTAAAGTATCTGCCCGGTTGCTAACTGTTTACCCTCCTCAAATCAATACATGAATACTTTCATCTTTTTTGTTTTCGAACTTTCCTTATTTTGCGCTCAACATTGTTAGCTTACAAGGCATCAAATAGCCTTAAAGTCAACTAAACTAAACTACCATGCACTTGAAGTGCATGGGTTAAAAAAGATAACTGAAAGTTCAAAAAGGCACCCATCATGCTAAAGTTTTTACGGGAATTTTCCCTTTTAATCTGGCTGAAGCCTTGCAATAAATTGCATGGTTTTGACCAACGTTTGAGACCAATAAAACCTGGACACACATGAAAGGAATTATACTGGCAGGAGGATCAGGAACAAGATTATATCCCATTACCTATGCTATCAGTAAGCAGATAATGCCTATATACGATAAGCCGATGATTTATTATCCGCTATCGGTTTTAATGAAAGCCGGCATTAATGAAATACTGATAATTTCTACCCCCGCCGACCTGCCTAATTTTGAGCGGCTGCTGGGCGATGGCAAAAAATATGGTTGCTCATTCAACTATAAAGTGCAGGAAGTACCCAATGGCCTGGCACAGGCATTTGTACTGGGCGCTGATTTTATTGGTAAAGAAAAAGCAGCTTTAATATTAGGCGACAATATCTTTTACGGCAGCGGCCTTGACCAATTATTAAAGTCGAAGGTTGACGCTGATGGCGGAGTTGTATTTGCGTATCACGTATCAGACCCTGAGCGATATGGCGTGGTTGAATTCAATAAAGAAGGCAAAGCTATTTCGATTGAAGAAAAGCCACAGCATCCCAAATCAAACTATGCAGTACCGGGCCTTTATTTTTACGATAATCACGTAGTTGAAATTGCCCGCAACCTTAAACCCAGCCCGCGCGGCGAGTACGAAATAACTGATGTAAATAAAGAGTACCTGCAGCAGGGTAAATTACAGGTAGGTATATTAGACCGTGGCACCGCCTGGTTGGATACCGGAACTTTTGATTCGCTGATGCAGGCTTCGCAGTTTGTGCAGGTAATTGAGCAGCGCCAGGGTTTAAAAGTAGGTTGTATAGAAGAAGAGGCCTGGCGCCAGGGCTTTATCTCAACCCAGCAGTTACACACGCTGGCTGAGCCCCTGATGAAAAGCGGGTATGGAAAATATTTAATGGAATTGATCAGTTAGCAGATACGCCAGCCGAAAGAAAGAAAAAGCACCCCCCGCAATTGTAATTCACCGGTTTTGATAAAGCATTTTTTGCACCTTATAAAATATTATTGCTTATGAAACGAACCATACTTGTAACAGGCGGCGCGGGCTTTATTGGTAGTTGCATGGTAGATAAACTGATTGAAGACCCTGATAATTACGTGGTAGTGGTTGATAACCTTTCAACCGGAAATATTAAACGGCTTCCTACCGAAAATAAAGGCAACTGGAAATTTATAAAAGGTAACAGCAACGAATACCGGGACATTGCAGCCGTAGTTACCTCTTACAAATTCGATTACGTGTTTCATTACGCAGCCGTAGTGGGTGTAAAGCGCACCCTCGAAAACCCGGTATCCGTTTTGCACGATATCCAGGGCATTAAGTATATCCTTGACCTTAGCAAGAACACCGGTGTACAACGCATCTTCTTCTCCTCTTCATCCGAAGTTTATGGCGAACCGTTTGAGCATCCACAAAACGAAATGACCACACCGCTTAATTCACGTTTACCTTATGCTGTGGTAAAAAATGTGGGCGAAGCTTTTCTCCGTTCCTACAAACAGGAGTTCGACCTTGACTATACTATCTTCCGCTTTTTCAATACCTACGGCCCCAAACAAAGCAACGACTTTGTAATGACCCGTTTTATTAAATCGGCATTACTGGGAGAAAACATTACCATTTATGGCGATGGTTTGCAAACCCGTACATTCTGCTACCGCAATGATAATATTGATGCCTGCGCAAGCACCCTGTATAACAACCTCCATTTAAACGATACCGTTAACATTGGCAGCGACCACGAAGTTACTATCCTTGAACTGGCTAAAATCATTATTGAATTAACCGGTTCAAAATCAAAATTAGTACACCTGCCGCCGCTGGCTGAAGGCGACATGAGCAGAAGAAAACCGGATGTGTCAAAAATGAAAAGCCTGTTGGGCCGGCCTATGACAAAGCTTGAAGATGGCATCAGGCAAACAATTGAAAGCGGACAGTACTATTATTAGGATATGTGATTTGCGGCTAAGAAGCTGTTTAAAATTAANNTAACACAAAGAGCACAAAGGAAATGCCACTACAAAGGCCACAAAGAATATATTTTGGTGTTCTTTGTATTGTACTTTGTGTTAATCTGTACTTCTTTGCTTTAATTTGAAACACCATCTAAAGGATATGTGAAAGTTTAATGACATCGCATATCGCAGAATCGAAAATCGCGCATCGCAAACGACCCATAAATCATCATTCAATGTCAGGCACAAAACCTAAAATACTTGTTACCGGTGGCTGCGGTTATATCGGGTCGCATACGGTGGTTGATCTTTTAGAAAATAATTTCGAGGTAATTATTGTTGACAGTAACATACGCTCCAAGCCAGAAACCACCGGTCGCATTAGTAAGATTAGTGGCCAGCCTGTTACAAACCATAAAACAGACCTGTGCGATAAAGAAGCAACGCGCAAATTATTTAAAGAAACCAGCAGGATAGACGGCATCATTCATTTTGCCGCCCTTAAATCGGTGCCCGAATCAGTAGAAAAGCCGCTGCTTTATTATCATAACAATTTGGATTCACTGGTTAACCTGCTTGAATTAAGTGCGGAATTTGGGGTAAAGGATTTTGTATTCTCCTCGTCCTGCTCGGTGTATGGCAACACTACCGAGTTACCGGTTACAGAGCAAACTCCCTTTGCCACAGCCGAAAGCCCGTATGCCCGTACCAAGCAAATAGGGGAAGACATTATCCGCGACTTTTCAAAGATATCTGATATGCGGTTTGTGTTGCTGCGCTACTTCAACCCGGCAGGCGCACACGAAAGCGGTGAGCTTGGCGAAGATACCACCGATGTTATTACCGCAGTGGTTCCACGTATTACCGGCACCGCCCTGGGCAAGATTAAAGAGTTTGCAGTATTCGGCAATGATTATGATACCCGTGATGGCACCTGCATCCGCGATTATATACACGTAATGGATATTGCCAACGCACATACCAAAGCGCTTCAATACCTGATACAGGGCCGTAACGAAAGTAAATGCGAGGTATTTAACCTGGGCACCGGTAATGGCGTAACGGTTCTGGAAGCCATACAGTCTTTCGAAAAGGTTAGTGGCGTAAAATTAAACTGGAAATTCAGCCCCCGCAGGCCCGGCGATGTGGTAAGTATCTACGCCAATAACAATAAGGCCGTATCTAAGTTAGGCTGGCAAATAAAGCGCGACCTGGATACTATGATGCTCACCGCCTGGCTATGGGATAAGAGAGTGAGCGGGAAATAGAAACGAAATACAGTTATCGCACGGAGAAAAATGCAGAGTTAGCAGCCGGGTAATACAGGTATGAATACTGTCTCAAATATCCTCTCTATTCAAAAAGGTCCTTCATCCTGTCAAAAAAACCCTTCTCGGTTTTCGAGCCCGGCTTTGGTTTAAAGTTGGGTGATTCGCGCAGTTTTTCAAGCAGCTTTTTTTCTTCGCTGGTAAGGTCTGTAGGTGTGTAAACATTCATCAATATCAGCTGGTCGCCTTTGCCGTAAGCATTTACCGCCGGCAAGCCTTTACCATTTAACCTGAATATTTTACCTGCCTGGGTGCCCGCCGGCACTTTAAATTTTGCCTTGCCTTCAATGGTTGGCACTTCCACTGTGGTGCCCAAAACCGCATCAATAAAACTGATGTGCAGGTTGTAAATCACATTCTGCCCATCAACCTCCAACTCAGGATTTTGCTCAACTTCAATTTGTATAATCAGGTCTCCCGGAGGGCCGCCATGTTCGCCGGCGTTTCCTTTACCGGTCATTGAAAGTTGCATGCCATCCTGTACGCCTGCCGGTACATCAAAAGCCAAAGTTTCTTCGCCGTATACCACGCCCAGGCCATTACAACCGGTACATTTTTTAGTTATCTGCTGTCCGCTGCCATTACATGCATAACAGGTTTGCGTGGTTTGCATCTGGCCCAATATGGTATTGGTAACTTTGCGCACCACACCCTGGCCGCCACACACCGTACATTTACTTACAGAGCTTGCATCCTTAGCGCCGCTTCCGTGACAGGTAGGACATTCAATATGTTTCTTAACCTTTACGCTTTTGTGCGCACCGCCCGACACTTCACTCAGGGTAAGCTTTATTTTAATGCGCAGGTTGCTGCCCCGTTTGCCGCGGGTCCGGCTTTGCCTTCCGCCTCCACCGCCACCAAAAAACGATTCAAACGGATCGAAGCCGCCGCCTCCACCGCCCCCACCAAAAATATCGCCGAAATTGCGGAATATGTCTTCTACATTTCCATTATGGAACCCCCCCGGGCCTCCGTTTACGCCTGCATGGCCAAACTGATCGTACGACTGACGTTTAGCTTCGTCTCCTAAAACCTCATAGGCTTCTGCAGCCTCTTTAAATTTCTCTTCCGATGCTTTATCGCCCTGGTTACGGTCGGGGTGATACTTTAGGGCCACTTTACGGTATGCCTTCTTAATCTCCTCTTTTGAGGCAGTTTTCTGAACTTCGAGTATCTCGTAATAATCTCTTTTTGCCACCCTATACTAACCTCTGCTTGAAGCACAGAGGAATTTTGCTTTTGGTTTATTAATCGCCTACTCAGTTTTTTTTGCCCACAATTACTTTTGCAAAGCGAATAAGCTTGCCATTCAGGTAATAACCTTTCTCTACCTGGTCAATTACCTTACCCGCTTGCTTTGGGTTGCTAACCGGTATTTCAGTAATAGCCTCATGCTCGTCAACGTTAAACTCTTTACCTACAGTCTCCATCGGGGTTAAGCCTTTAGCTGTCAGGTTGCTTACTAATTTATTATAAATAAGCTGCATACCGTTCTTAGCCTCGCTATCGCCTTCCAGGGCTTTTAAGGCGCGCTCAAAATCATCAATTACCGGTAACAGTTCTTTGATAATTTCTTTGCTGGCTGTTTGAATAGTTTCCAGCTTTTCTTTAGCCGTGCGCTTTTTATAATTGTCGAAATCGGCATACAGGCGCACATACTTATCGCGCAGCTCGTCCATTTCCTTTTTCAATTCAACTATCTCAATATCTTTAGGGTCAACGGCTTCTTCTTCAAACTCTGCATCTTCGGGCTTATTCTTCTTAAACACATCGTTTATAAGCTTTTCAACGCCATCTAAAGTTTTTCCGGCAAAGGTTTCAGCCTTACCTTTAGCCTGCTGAGCAAACTCTTCGGCTTTCTCCGAAACGGTATTTTTGATGTCCTCTACCCTGTCCTTCAGGTTGTCTTTTTCGGCATTTCCTTTCTGTTCTTCCATAATTGAGCATTTTTAGCGGGGCAAATATCTCAAATTCTCTGCCCTAAGTAGAAATATCGCCAAATTGACCAAAACAAAACGCCCCCTAACCCCCGAAGGGGGAATTAAAGACAAAAATGCAGCCCCTTCCGTCCCCGAAGGGGAAACTATGGCAGGCCCCCTAACCCCTGAGGGAGAACTAAAGCAAAAAACAGAAGACATTGAATTGGTGCAATAAAGCACAAAACAGCCACTAAAGTTGAATTTTGGTATTGTTCCCCCTTCGGGGGTTAGGGGGCTGGGCTTGGGTGTTTTAAACTCTTTTAATCTCCGCTCCCAGGGCATTTAACCGCTCATCAATCCGCTGATAACCGCGGTCAATCTGGTCAATATTGTTGATGATGGATTTGCCTTCAGCGCTCATGGCGGCTATCAACAAGGCTACCCCGGCGCGTATATCGGGCGAGCTCATGGTTATGCCCCTTAGTTTAAAGGCCCGGTGTAAACCAATTACGGTGGCCCGGTGTGGGTCGCACAGAATAATCTGGGCACCCATATCAATCAGTTTATCTACAAAAAACAAACGGCTTTCAAACATTTTCTGGTGTATCAGCACACTGCCTTTAGCCTGCGTGGCTACCACTAAAACTATCGATATAAGGTCGGGTGTAAACAAAGGCCAGGGGCCGTCTGCCACCGTCAAAATCGAGCCATCAATAAATTTTTGAATAGTATAATGCTCGCGGGCAGGTATGTATATATCATCGCCGCGGTATTCCATTTCAATACCCAGCTTTTCAAACACGGGTAAAATATTACCAAGCATGTCAAGCCGGCAGTTCTTAATTGTAATTTCGCTTTGGGTCATGGCGGCCAAACCTATAAAGCTGCCAATTTCAATCATATCGGGTAACATGCGGTGCTCGGTCCCTTTCAGATATTCTACGCCTTCTATCACCAGCAAATTCGAGCCGCTGCCTGTAATTTTTGCACCCATGCGTATAAGCATAGCGGTTAGCTGCTGCAGGTAAGGTTCACAGGCGGCGTTGTAAATAGTGGTGGTCCCTTTGGCCATTACAGCCGTCATAACAATGTTGGCAGTACCGGTTACTGAAGGCTCATCCAGCAAAACGTAGGCGCCTTGCAGGTTACTGGCTTCAGCACTGTAAAAGGTTTCGTGGCTATCGTAGTTAAATTTAGCGCCCAGCTTTTCGAAACCCAAAAAGTGCGTATCTAATCTTCTTCTTCCAATTTTATCGCCGCCGGGCTTGGGCATGTAGGCCTTTTTAAAACGCGTAAGCAGCGGGCCCATAATCATAATAGAGCCCCGCAGCGAAGCGCCCTTTTTTTTGTAAACGTCCGATTTAAGATAATCGAGGTTTATATTATTGGCCTGAAAGGTGTAGGTATCTTCATTCAGTTTCTCAACGTTAACGCCCAGGTCCTGCAAAATATCTATCAGCGCCAACACATCGCGGATGGCCGGTATATTGCTGATGGTCACTTTCTCCGGCGTAAGCAGCACCGCGCAAAGAATTTGCAGTGCCTCATTTTTTGCACCCTGCGGTGTAATTTCACCTTTTAGTTTTTTTCCGCCTGTAACTTCGAACGAGTTTGCCATGAGTTGTTGTTGGTTGAATTGAGTAAGCTAAATTTGAATATACCGGTAATGCGTTAACAGCCGCCCCTTCCGTCCCCTAAAGGGGAAACCAAAGCCAATACCAATACAGGCTTTGTCGTCTACCCGTATATTTGGCTGCTTTGCCCTGGTTTCCCCTTTAGGGGACGGAAGGGGCGAATCATAATCGAATCTAATTGAAAGTAATCCAAAATAATACAATAGTCTTAATATCATGCTTTTATGACTTAATTTTTCCTATTTTATTTTTACTCTTAATTACAAAATGTCGTCCCTTTTTCGTTCTTTTGTCCCTGATTTGTTTCCTAAAAAATAAAGGAAATGGCATCAGTTACTCTTCGCACAAAAGCTATTGATAAAAAAGGATATTCTCTTTTCCTGGATATATATAATGAGGGTCACCGGTACAAGGAATATCTCAAACTATATGTCAGCAAGGATTACTTAAAACCTGAAAACAAAAATATACTCAAGCAAGATAAAGAAAGCTGGGAATTGGCAAAGGCAATCCATGCCAAGCGGGTACTTCAAATGAAAGAAAGCATCGCAGGGTTTATTCCTAAATCCAGTAAACAGGATTTCATACAATACTACCGTGAACAATCTGCCCAACGGGGAAGTAATACCTATAACTGTGCTTTGACCTATTTGCTAGACTTTAATCAATCCGAAAAGCTATCGTTTAAAAAACTCGACGAAAAATATTTAAAGGATTTCATCGCTTATTTAAAAACACAGGAGCTTGGCGTATCCAGCTTGCGGCTGTATTTATCCCGAATTAGCGCCATCTTAAACCAATCTGTTAAGGATAAGATAATTCAAGCCAATCCTTTCACTTACCTCAAACGGGGTAAAGGGGGAGATATCCCTCCGGAGACTCAAAGCAAAATTGTATATCTTACTATTGAAGAACTTAGAAAATTAAATGATACGGCATTTGAAGATAACGTCCGGCATTTCTTTCTCTTTAGTTGCTTTAGTGGCCTAAGATTAAGTGACCTGATGAAAATGAAATGGACCGATATTGAAAACGGGATTCTTACTTACAGACAAGTAAAGCAGAAAAATGCGAAAGCTCATTATCTGCCTCTTACTGCTCAGGCATTAAATTTATTACCTGCTATCCGGGCCAGACAGAAAGAAATATTGGGAGAACAACATGAGCTTGTATTTGCGCATGTCCCTGAAAAGCGAAAAATGAATGGGCTTTTAAAAACTTGGGCAAAAAAAGCAAAATTGGACAAGAACATCCATGTCCATGTCGGCCGGCACAGTTTCGCTACACTTGCGTTAACCTCTGGAGTATCCTTATATACGGTTAGCAAAATGCTTGGGCATTCAAAAATTGGCACCACCCAGATATACGCTGAGGTGATTGACGAAGTAAAACAAAAAGCAGCGGAGATGCTACCTTTGCTGTAAATCAACCTGAAAACATATGAGCAATGTGAATTATAATATCTACGATATAAATACAGGCGAAATCTGGCAATATGAACGGGAGAGATTGAAAACCGGCGGGGATATAACTTTTTATGATCAGTTTCTCAGGATTATTGAGCCAATTATTGTGCAGAACTGTTCCCCAATTGTTACAGAAGATGAAGAAGTTAATTCCGGTAACTTAAAATATTCACTGGACTTTCATAAAAGGTATAGTGAACGCCAAGTTGATTATTTCGAATCCGAAGGAGCTTATTATGATTTTAAAGATAATTGTGTTGTCCGGTTAATGGATTACAACCAGCGTGATTTTGGATTTCTGTTTGCATATAAGTTAAGGCAGTACCAAGACAATCTTGCTGAATCAGATACTTTCCTGTACTATCAGTTAAAAATAAATTTTAAGAAAAGCCTGCAGCGTTTTATGTCTTTTATCCGCAGCCTGCTGATTCAGTTTCCCGATATGCTGGCAGGTCCAATCGAAAAGAAGATTGATTTATGGGAAAAGACCTTTGATCCGGCTTTGTTAGTGGATGAAAAAGTTTATGATATTTATGACCATCCGGAACATTGGACTGCCATACGTCTATCCATGACTGACGATCAGCTCAGGGCGTATTTTTCATTTCTTTATCTCGAAAAAAATAATCTGGGACTTCCCTTTCTGGAAAAGAATCTAACGGACAGACTCTTAAAATTCGGCCTTAGAATACCACCGAAACCCTTGGCACAGAAATACGAATTAAACCTGACTTCTGTGCACCGAAAGTCCATCATTGAGCAATCCGTGTATGTTTTATTTGAAAAGCATTCTTTAAACTTCAAAGATAAACTGGAAATGCTGGAGGGGGTATAGGAACAACAGGTGCAACCGGCCCAACAGGGGGCACAGGTCCTATAGGTCATACTGGAGCAACAGGGATGGCAGGCAGTGGTGGTGGTGCTACTGGACCAACGGGTGCAACCGGTATAGCCGGAAGCGGTGGCGGACCTACTGGTCCTTCCGGTTCACAAGGCATCACTGGCCCTACCGGGGCAAATGGGTTAACCGGCGCAACAGGCGTTGCGGGTGGATTTACAGATTACGCCATTTTTGATGAGCGGCTACCCAGCGGTTCAGTATCCGTTACTACCCTTACCGACTCACTCTGGTCTACCCGGCAAATAGACAATACTGAATCGATTCAGGGCAACAATATCAGCCGCAGCGGCACTTCCCTTACTTTATTGGCGGGCACCTACTTTGTCCATGCCTCTGCAACCTGGGCATGGAATATCCCCTATAACGCTAATAATCCCTATGCCAATGTTATAGCCTCTGGCGCTTTGAGGCTATGGAACAGCACTACCAGTTCTGCACTGGTTCTTGGTAAATCTCAAAGGGTAACAGATTATCGCCAGTCCGCTAATGGACTTGTGCTATCTGAACCCTATACCGTTGAACTTGAGGGTACGTTTACAGTTGTAAACACTACTACAGTCACGCTCCAGCAATATCTGGGCTACTCTATTAATCCCGCAGGTCAATTAACCTATACCGCAGGTAACCCTGCGGGTATAGGTTCCGATGAGATCTATGCTACCCTGACTATCCAAAAAATCAATTAAACCAATCCATAAAAACCCGCCCAATGAATAAGCAACTTCTTATAGGCTGCTGCCTGCTATTTTCAATTTATACAGCTTTTGCACAGAGTACTATTGAGCCCTCAATTGTTACCACCGATCCTATCTTTGTTCAGGGAGTTAGTGGCTTCCAGAATATACTAACTGTAACTGATGCACCTGGGGATGCGGTAACAGTATGGTTCTGCCCTGTAGATGATAATGGCGAGGTGCTCTCAGATTCTATCCAGGCAACCTCTGATGGCAGCGACTGGATAGATACCCTTGACATGGGAAGTCTGGATAGCAATGCCGCAGGTATTGAAGCCCATTATTACGATAGCAACGGAGATTTTATAGAGGCCTCAGACCCCTATAACTTTACTATTAAACTCCTGCCAGCTTCAGTTCAAAGCGGATGGGTAAGTATAGTAGCCGATAGTATATCAGAAGAGGGTATCGCATCCCTTACTTTTAGCATCAATGTTCCTGATTCCATGCAGCCTGTAGATCCCGATATTGTGGGTATAGGCGGTAAGTCCTTCGGCCTTGTAGCAAACACTATTGTTTTGGAACAAACTTATGACCTATCCTCGGGAGACCTTACTGCTGTAAGCAGCGCATACCAATACCAGCTTAATGCCTTTGGAAGGCCTATAGCCGCAGGTCAAATATCGTTAGATAATATTTCGGGTTTTAGTATAGACATTGATACGAACTTCAATCCCCTTATTAGCGGCCATTTTAGTGCGGAAAGAGAACTATTCACTTTTGTTACTACCGATGCTACCCTACCCCTACCCATTAACCCGGCCTCTATATCTATCGGGGCGAGCCTTACTGCCTCGGGCGGCCTTGCCGCTGATTGCTATTTAGGGATAGACGCAGGTAGTGGACAATTTGGTTTTATTCAAACACAGGATGGGGCCAGAAGCAATATTTCAATAGGGGCAAAAATGACAGGTGAGGTGCATGTTACAGCAAGCCTGGTTAACAGGCATTTGGCAGGCATTGAAGCCACCCTTGCAGCTACGGCAAGAATAGGGGCCTCTTATGAGTTTCAGACGGTTCCTGCATGGCAGGATTCATTTTTGTTAGGAGGTGACTTAATTGTCACCGGCGATGTAAAATTAACCGGCCTTGCAGGAAGTGCGAAAAAATGGTGGTGCGCCAATAATCCCTTCAGCTTTGGTAATTGCGAGCCAAACAATACTGTATTAAGTGGAGTGATATGGCCAAGAAACAATAGTAATAATCCTATGACTTTCGGAGGAGGACTGCCGAGTAATTTAGATACCCTTTTTCACGCCTTATTCCGAAACCAGAATCCCTATGCAAGATCAGTGCAAGGGGATAGTGGTATTACCTTTCCAGCACCCGATGCAAATCCACAACCTGCTTTTTCAAACAGAGGTGCCTCTGTTGCTACTGTTTGGATAGAGGCAGATTCAGTAGCATCCCATTTATTGATCTCAACTTTAGATACTACCCACAATAAGTTCAGCCTGCCTATAGAAGTTCAAAGCAATGAAGTGATGCTGGCAGACCCTAAGCTTGCTATTGCTCCTGACGGCTCAATAATTATTGTGTGGACACAAAGCAGCCTGCAACCCTCCGACATTGAAAATAATGCTCAATTTGGAGTTGATACCCTGCTCAACAGCTTTGTAGTCTGGTATGCGGCATATGATCCTGCAACTGCATCTATCACTTCAAAAAGCAGTATAGATAATCCATCCGGTTTACCAGCCAGTAAACCCAGCATTACTATCAGTGATTCCGGTAATGCTATGATTACCTGGTTAGCCGAAGATAGCGTTGCTTCTACTACCGACATCTGGTATACTGTTTTAAACGAGGGCAATGGCCTCTTGTATCAATCTACGCCTGATATTATCAATGACCTTCCCGGAAACAATTACAGCGTCAATGTTTGCTATACCGATTCAGTAAACGCTATAGCCGTCTGGATAACTGATGCCGATGCCGATGATTCGAGCGGAGGTAATCAGATTATTGCCTGTTATTTTGATGGCACTAACTGGGGTAGCCCTATAGGAATAAGCGACCAAAACGATGATGAACAGTTCCATGACCTGTCTATGGATTTTAACGGCAGGTATGGGCTTTAGCCTATACCAGCACTACCTACGACGAAGATGAAAACCAGGTAAACAGTATTAAAGTTGAATTCTTTAAAAACGGGGCCTTTGATGCAACGAATTACTATGAATACGATGATTCGGATAAGTATGTCAATATGCCTCGCGTTACTATCAGCGATATGGAATTTGCGGCAGTGTCTTACCAAACTGTAGACATGTATGAAGATAGCACAGGCGAAGTAGATGCAGGTGAAGTAAACCTGGTATTAAAAGATTTAAACAGCAGCAATGGCTGGCAGAGCCTGAATTTCAGCACGGATATAGCACAGGACACCTCCATCTATGTTTGGGATATGGATGTAGTGCTTGGCAGAAACAATACGCTATACAGTTTATCACAGGAAGAAGATACAATTGATTATGCTTTGCAGGGAGGTCAGTATAGCCCCCGCACTGGTGCTTTATTCGGTGATCCATCGCTCAGCATGGTATTACGTGGCTTAACCATCAATAATGATTTAAGTATAACGGCAGACTCTACCAATACCCTGCCTGAAACCCCTACCGGCATTAAACAAATCATTGCTTCAACGCAGCCGCTAAATCTTTTAGCCTATCCTAATCCATTCAGAGATAACCTGACTATTGAATATAGCCTTCCCGAAAGTGGGCAGGCAAGGATTGAGGTTTTTGATATGCTGGGACGCAGTGTTGCTTTTCCTGTAAATCAATTATCAGGCCCAGGAAATTACAAAGCCTCTTTTCATGCAGGCGATTTAAGTGCTGGTATCTATGTTTTAAAGCTTAGCTCCAACAACCAGTCAAAAACCTGTGAGCTGGTTTTAAGGTAGGCTGTCTTTCAATAATTACAATATCCAACTCATTAAATCAAAAAACCATGATAACCTTAAAACCATTAAAGCGCAAACCCGATCTTTTGGATGAACTCGATTTTTTGAGGTACCGGCGACGGATGGCTTATGAAAAAGGGGATAGAGATGTGGTTACCCTGATTAATCTTGACATCAAGGCATTCAGGATCTCAAATGATTGGGATGAAGAGGATGCAGAGGCCGAGTTTTTAGAGAACGAGAAAGAGGCCTCAGTTCCATTTGCAGCGTTTAAAGGAAATAATCGTATCCGCTATGATCTTTTTGATGAAGACCATGTGCCTAAAGGTTTGAGGTTAACCATTCATGAGTTGAGCATTTACTCGGCACGAAGAGATTTTGGATTAGCTCATTATGAAGCGCTATTAGCAGTTGGGTAGAACTATCAATAAAACAGCCAGCATTTAATTTAAATGGATTAAAAAGGGAGAATGCATTTCTAATTATAAGGTGTCAAACTTTATGTGTCAATCCGAAATAGTTCGTATTAATTACAATTTATCTGACTTCGCTGCAGCGGTTGCATGATACTTTTTGTGGTATGGTATTTCAGCATTGCAGCATAGGGTGGGTGAACTCACGTCTTTCTTTATAAACTTCTGGGCCGGGTTCAGCGCAGAAACAAACAATTAACTAACCTTTATGAGCAAAAAGCTACTACTATCCGCACTGGCATTTTTATGCCTGAATCAGATTTTCGCCCAATGCGATTTAATTACAAATCCTTCCTTTGAGGGCTTACCCAGCTATACCCTTCCTCCTCCAAACTGGACCAGTTGTGACACAGATGGTGGTGGTAAATATGCACTTACCTTTCCGCTTAATAATTACGATACCCTTTCAGCTTATAATGGGCAATCTTATTTAGGCCTCTTTTACAATAGCGTAGGAACAGTAACTCCGGTATATGGCTCAGTTACCCAAAAACTGGATACAACTATGATACCGGGTAAACTATATAACCTTGGGGTATACCTTATAAATTTTGATCCCAATACGAATAATACCGAAGGTTTTGGGCATTTTGAAGTTTGGGCGGGTTATGCTTCGTGCGATTTGAATACAAAGATTTTCGACACATCAGCTATACCAGGCACGTATGACAGAGGCTCCTGGCAAAACTATTCGTTTGCCTATTATGCCAGCGATCCCTTTACCTATATTACGTTGCGGGTTAATTCGGCGGCACTTACCCAAAATCAATTTTGGCTGGGAGTAGATAGCTTTACTTTAACTACCCATTGTGATACTACAACTACCGGGATTCAGGAGATAGCTGCGAGTGTGTTTGCCATTTATCCGAATCCCGTTACGGGTACGGTAACCATTCAATCGCTTGGGTATACACCCTATACTTTCGGCCTATATGATCTTACGGGAAGGGAAGTAATGCCTGCAAAAGAGTTATCAGGTACGGGTGCCATTGATTTAGGCCAAATAGCTAAGGGTATTTATCTTGCCAGGATTGTGCAGGGGGATAGATATTACAGTCAGAAATTGGTTGTGGAATAGGGTGATTCCTGAAAACAGAAAAGCTGGCACGTTTTCTTTGCCGGCTTTTCTGTTTTAGATAATTGCCTATAGCCCTTCAGAACGAGTTCAGTACTTCCTCTATAGCCTTTTAAAGGCTTGTCATCCCATTGGTTTAGTTATAAATTTCACTGCACCTAAGGCCATTACCTGGTCTATATGGCTGTTGTCTTTGATAGTGCCGTAAATGATGATGGGGCTACGCCAAAGTATTCTGACCTTCCTGAGCTCCTTCAGCACTTCTATACCGTTCATCTTTGGCATGTTTATATCCACCAGAGAAAGAAATGTCCATAAATTTATGAACTAATGATACCCCCCGGGCCCTATAAAATGCATCCCTACAGATAAAATTTTTGAAACAATTTATACCAGCCTGTCCGGATCGGCCAGAGGGAGGAAAATGGTCTGCCTGCCTATACCCAAGGCCCCCTCCTCTGTCTCCTTCTATAACTGTTTTTTTGCGTCAACATTTTACCTGAGCATTTCTGGCTTTCACCAATGAAGCAGGGCACTTTTTTTACTTATTTATTTAGAAAAGGGGGGGGCTGGATATATACCCCTGTTTTTTGTCAAATTCAAGACAACTGCGTTGTTTTTAATTTGGCGTATAAAAGGTAGAAAGGATAGGGGTATTATACTACTGTTTACCCCCTCCTTTTTGGCTAATACCCTTATTGAAAATCAGGACCAAATTCATGGAGAAAATTGAATAGTAATAAATTTATGAAAAAGCCTATCCAAAGTCCCCCCTTTCTCCTGCTATTATCACTATAATTCGTTCATTATTCCAGTTGAAATATTGCATCAATTTATTTGGTTATGACCTGTACCCTCCCTATAGCTTCACCATCCCCTTAAACTATCCTGATAAGGACTCCTTACAAAAAGCTTTTACTATAGGGTTATGTGGGCCTTTTGCCCGGTAAACCTGTAGATTTTGTATTCAGGAGAAGCTCCCCTATCACTATACCCTTGTCATCCCTTTTATTACTTTGGATTGAAATCCCCAATTTCAGGTTTACTGTAAGTTTGGATAGGGGTAAAAAAGAAAAAAGGGGAGGGTATGTCCCTCCTAAAATATTCATGGCTTTTCAGGGTTTCTTAGCACTTCATTAATTTATGAATTAAACCTACCCAAGCCTGCCCCTTGCAGCTATTCAGGACTCTTGATCCCATTTTAAAACCAGTGAATTCATGAAAACGATTGGAGTAGAAAGCGGCATTAGATATAACCCTCTTACTCTAAAAAAATAGCGGCAAAAACATCAAATTCAAAATACTACAAGCCGTCTAAAAGCGTTAGCCCCAAAAACATTAAGTAATTGCGCCGCTTGTAAAAATCTAATAACGAGGTTTCTTTTTATACCTGTTTTGCATAGCCGAATCTAATAGTTTTGCTTTAGCTCCAATGTAATGGGCAAAATCCTCCTCCAAAGTCAGGTGATTGTATTCTTCATCATAAAAATGCAATTCCACACTGTAAACAATAGTCTTTGCCCGGAAAATCCTGAAAGTAATTGTTGCATCTAAGTCAAAAGGTGTTACATGTATTTCAGCATTACCATTCAAATAGCGTATCCAGGAACTTCCATAAGCCAGTGTATCTATATCTCTTATACTTTTCAAGTTAAAGCCTTCTATAAAATCATTTATTGTGCAATCCTCAGTACTTATGCTTAAAGCCAATGGGCCTTCACCAGAGCATACCAATGAAAAACTACTCCATATCTCATTTTTATCAGATAGGCCCAGTTCCATTCCGTTCGAGTTTATCCATCTCCTGTCTTGTTTTCTGAAATATTCCAAAACTTCTTCAGCTATATCCATATGCATTGAGTTAGGAAACAATAATAAAAAAAGTGTTACTGTTCAGCAGTTAATGT
>PMXD01000108.1 GCA_003165895.1 Bacteroidota bacterium
CAGCCCGCATACAAGTAAAGCCGCTTTTACCTGCTCCAGTTGTTCCGTATCCAGACTTTCCATAATCTCAACCTCACCCAATTCCACCACAATAAAATGCAGCCCGAGTTCTTTTAATATTTCTTTCACCACTATTTTGCAGCGAACGCTTACCATGTATTTGATGTATAGTTTCAACTTACTTGCTCCTTTTAATTCAGAGACGGCTCAAAAATAAGGCCANNTTCTACAAACAGACGGTTCCTCCGGAACGTAATATTAACATAAATAGCACCTGAATCCGCTCCGGCAGGAGCCGTCTGTTTGTAGTATAAATCCCAAAAGGCATGAGCGCGCCGTAGGTGCCGCCTGGAGTCCCTGTAAATCAGGATAAATCTTTTTTAGACCCGATTGCCCTGAGAAATCATTCCCTTCAGTTCTGATTAAATAAAAAACTATGAAATTAGCAGACCTGCCACCCATAATCAGTGAATAATGTAACTTTTCTCTGTAATTGTGTAACTCTTTACTACATAAAGGCCCCAATTTTACGCGATGGAAATTCTTTCCTGATTAAAAAAACCGAAAATCAAAACAATCCAAACCGACAAGTTTACCCGGGTAAATCCGTTAGGACGCGGAATAGCAAATGAAGAAATTTTTAGAACCGGTTCCCTGTTTGCCGTTTACAAACACTCAGGCGGAGATTGTTTTTTTCCGCACCGCCCTGTTTTTCCAATAAAGTAATGGAATTGAGCTGTTAAAAGGAAGCTAAGGGAAACAAGGACAGCCGCAGATATGTAAATGATGTAACTATTTTAAGAAATTGTGTAATGCTTATCATACCGAAAGAGGCCATCTTTATGATGCGAAAGCGAAAGGTACCTGCAACCAAAATGCAACAAGGGTTAACATGAAGCTTTCAAAAACAATTGATCACTAATCACAACAAGCTAAACAAAACGTGACTACAAACCCTATCAACATCTTACTTGCCGATGACGACAATGATGATTGCAACTTCTTTAAAAATGCTACACAGGAATTACCCATTGCCACAGCTCTTACTGCCGTTCATGACGGTGAGCAACTGATAAATTACCTTACTCTGAATTCCGAAGGTCTTCCAGATGTAATTTTTCTTGACCTCAGCATGCCACGGAAAACTGGATTCGAATGTTTAAGTGAAATAAAGCAAACAGAGAAGTGGAAGGATGTTCCGGTTTTTGTGTTTTCAACGTCATTTACACGCGACCTGAATTATGAGCGGAACCTGATAGGAACCCTTTCCATGATTGGCGCCGAAGAATACATCCGCAAGCCCGCTGATTTTGAACAGCTCAAACAGGTTATTCACATGGCGCTTATTAAGGTAGCACAACATAAATTGATTAAACCCGCTTCAATAAATTTGTGATGCCGGCAAACACAAGATTAAATATTTACAAAAATCAGATTAAAGCGCATCCTGAATACATGGAATTAAAACAACTGAACATACTACTTGCTGATGATGACATTGATGACTGCATCTTTTTTAAAAAGGCATTAACTGAATTGCCGATGCCTACCCAGCTTACTACCGTGCATGACGGTGAAGAATTAATGCAAATGCTCATCAATGAAACAACCCAACTTCCCCATGTTATTTTCCTCGATATCAATATGCCCCGTAAAAACGGTTTTGAATGTTTAGCGGACATAAAAAAAAACGACAGGCTGAAGGATGTTCCTGTAATTATGTTTTCAACTTCAAACTCCAGAGACGCGATGAGTACACTCTTTAAAACCGGTGCTGATATTTATATCCGCAAGCCCCGCAATTTTGAACAGCTCAAAGAACTTATACATCATGCACTGCCTATGGCAACCGAAAAAGTATTTTCTGACAGTCAGTTAAAATATATCCTGAACGCATGAGCACCATAAAACTAAACATTCTGCTTGCAGATGATGACATGGACGACTATACCTTTTTTAAGACGGCGTTAAATGAGTTGCCCCTGACCACCAACCTGAACGCTGTTAAGGACGGGCAGGAACTGATGGAGTTGCTTAACAACGATACATATGAGCTTCCGAATGTTCTTTTTCTGGACATTAATATGCCCCGTAAAAACGGCTTTGAATGTTTATCGGAAATAAAGCGAAACACGCGGCTAAAGGAGCTTCCTGTAATTATCTTCTCTACCTCCAACTCGCGCGATAATATGAGTTCGGCGTTCAGGAACGGGGCACATGTTTATATTCATAAGCCGGGCAATTTTATGCAATTAAAAGAACTCATTTATCATGCGCTTCCTTTGGCTACTGATAAAATATCTAAAAACAGCCAGTTAAAATATATTCTAAACGCATGAACCTCAAACAACTAAAAGTACTACTTGCCGATGATGACCTGGATGATTGCATCTTTTTTAAAGAAGCACTGACCGAATTGGTTCTGACACCGCAACTTACGGCCGTTCACGACGGAGAGCAACTGATGCAACTACTTACCAGCGAAACATTTGAACTTCCCCACGTCCTGTTCCTTGACATTAATATGCCCCGAAAAAATGGGTTTGAATGTTTAGCAGAAATAAAGTTGAGTGAGAAACTGCAACAACTTCCTGTAATTATGTTTTCTACCTCTTTTGAACAGGAAGTGGTAAACCTGCTTTACAAAAACGGGGCGCATTATTTTATCCGAAAGCCTTCTGAAATTTCGCAATTCAAAAAAATAATTCACCACACACTTACATTGATAGTGCCCGAAAACATTTTACAGCCAGCCCGGGAAGATTTTGTAATTACAGTTTAAAAGCAAACAGCAGTGTAGTATTTACGTGCAAAGTGCGAAAAGGAAGGGTTTTCTTCATCACAGTGAATTCTATATACCGGCGGGTGTTTCATCAGATGGTTTTTGGTAATAAATATTGTTCATATTTTATTCAACATACGGATTATGGCCAGGATTAAAAAGCAGGAGGAGAGCGACTTAGCAGCATTGCGCAAAGAACTTGCCGTTCAAACGGAAGCGAACGGGAAACTGGTGGCTGAACTATCAGTAGCCCGGAAGGAACTGGTATTTCAAAAAGAAGAAAAAGGCAAACGGGCAGCCGAACTTGGTATAGCCAACATTGAACTTGCCTTCCAGGACGAAGAAAAAGGCAAACGGGCAGCTGAGTTGGGCATTGCCAACATTGAACTTGCTTTTCAGGATGAGGAGAAAGGAAAGCGCGCAGCAGAATTAGGAATCGCCAATATTGAACTTGCATTTCAGGATGAGGAGAAAGGAAAACGTGCAGCTGAGTTGGGCATAGCCAACAAAGAACTGGCCTTCCAGGATGAGGAGAAGGAAAAACGCGCAGCTGAATTAGGCATAGCTAATAAAGAACTGGACTTTCAAAATGA
>PMXD01000230.1 GCA_003165895.1 Bacteroidota bacterium
CGGCTTTGCGGAATGGGGGACTCTGCGAGGAAGTGACATATTAGCGTCACTCCCATTTTTCCCCTGCCACAAAAGTCCTTACTTACAATGACGGACCCGCGCGAACTTTACCTCCATCACCCTTATTTCCCCTTACCCAACAACCCCTCCAACGCCTTTATCAAATCCTCACCGTGTATATCCTTTGCATAAATCTTACCGGTTTGGTCTATAAGCACATTGCGGGGCATGTCGGTGATATCATAAATACCTGCAGTGGCTCCTGCCCCACCCCGCAGGTCCGAAGCCTGCGGCCATATCAGTCCATCTTTTCGTATGGCGCCTAGCCAGAAGCGGCTCGCGTTATCTAATGAGAAGGACACAATCTCAAAACCCCGGGCATGGTATTTTTGATAAATCGGTAACAAACGTACATTTTCCTGCCGGCATGGGCCGCAGTAAGATGACCAGAAATCAAGCAAAACAACCTTGCCTTTAAATGCAGCCAGCGTAACCGCTTTACCTGAAGTATCTTTTCCGCTGATTTCAGGTGCCGGTTGGCCTTTAGAAGCTTTGTGCAAATGCTCAAACTCCGCAAAAAACTTTTTACCCGCCAGGCCCTGCCGCACGGCAGGACTTAATTGCTTATAGGCCGAAAGGATGGCATCATAATTATCGGGTTTAAAAAGCAACCAGCGGATAAAATAAAGTGCCGCATAGTTTTCGGGATTTAATGCAATGGCGGCCCGGATATTTTGTATCCATTGCCGCTGCTGAACTGACCACAGCGAATCGGCACTTATTATTGCCTGGGGGTTAAATCCCCCTGCATACTGATGGTGGGCGGCCTCGTTTTTCCGGGCATGTTCAAAAAATTCGTCCATCCCGGGGTTCAGCTTTTCGTAAACTATTTCGGAGGCAGAACCGGTGACGGTTGTTTTCTCTGCCACATCTTTTACCAGGTGCAAGGTGATAGCACTATTCTCTAAAAAGATGCTGATGTTATAAGCCCAGCCTTCGGTTATGGTTAACCTTGCCAGTTCAGGTTCTGGTACTTTACCTGTAAGTGTAAACATGCCTCCTGTGATAGAGGCTATAAGAGTGGTATCCTCACCGGCTTCGTTTACATAAGCCAGCGTTACGGTCCCGGTTTGCAGGCCTTCAACATTACCCTTTAAAACAAAGCCATTTGAAAAGGCAAGTATGGGGCAGAGAAATATAAGGATGAGGTGGAGTGTTTTTTTCATTGGCTCAATAGCGCAAATGTATAAGAGAAATTTGGTTTGTTGGGGGGAAAGAATACCAGCAGATAATTTGACGTAGTGGCACAATAGTTTTAACCGCGCGCCCGTTAGTGTTCGAAATATGCAGCTTTTCATAATTCAGGCATTCAGACAGGCACAAGTCTCTCCTCCTGCTGCGCGGATATTAAAAAAGTGACTAACTCTGCCATTGAATGTAAGGTGGTAACAATAAGTATCACAAAAAACGGTTCTCAAAAGGTTTCTTCAATAATATCATTAAGTTAAGAATAAAAGGGTGTACGACAAATTTCCNNCAGTTTGTATTAGTTTTACGTACAACAATTTTATTTATTCGTATGGATTCAAGAAGGGAATTTTTGAAAAAAGCGGTGATGATTTCGGCCGCAGCAGGTGTTTCGCAATTTTTGCCCGGGTCAATTCAAAAAGCATTTGCCATTAACCCCGAACCTGGGAGCACTTATTTAGATGCTGAGCATATTGTATTGCTGATGCAGGAGAACCGTTCATTTGACCACACTTTTGGAACATTGCAGGGCGTACGTGGCTTTAATGACCCCCGGGCCATTCATTTGCCTAATAAAAATTTAGTTTGGCTGCAAACAAATGAAAATGCAGAAACATACGCACCGTTCAGGCTTGATATAAAAAACTCGAGAATAACATGGATGGGATGTTTACCACATTCGTGGGAAAACCAGATTGATGCAAGAAATGAAGGCAAATACGATAAGTGGCTGCAGGTAAAAAAACCTGGCGATGAAGCCTACAAACACATGCCGCTTACTATGGGCTACTATACCCGTGAAGATATCCCTTTTTACTATGCGCTTGCAGATGCATTTACAGTTTGCGATCATAACTTTTGTTCTTCTCTAACGGGTACAACCCCTAACAGGCTTCATTACTGGACCGGAACTATACGTGCAGAACAAAACGAACACTCAAAAGCAAATGTGTGGAATGAAGATGCGGATTACGATAAATGGCTTACCTGGAAAACTTTTCCCGAGCGGCTGGAAGAAAATAATATTTCGTGGAAAATTTACCAAAACGATATAAGTGTTGATGGTTTACTGACAGACGAACAGGATTACTGGCTTGATAATTTTGGAGATAACCCTATTGAATTTTTTACGCATTACAATGTCAAGCTTTCTGAACGTTACATCAATTTCCTGGAAAAAAAGTCTGAATCCCTTCCCGGCGAAATTGATGCGCTTGAAAAAAAGTTGCAGTCTATTCCGGCTACAGATAAAGATTTTAAGGATGTACAGAACCAATTAAAGAACCGGAAAGGACTGCTTGAAAGAGTTAACAGAGATAAGTCCGTTTATACCAGGGAAAAGTATAACCAGCTTTCAACGTTTGAAAAGAACCTGCATAAAAAAGCTTTTGCTTCGAATGTAAAGGACCCTGATTATCATAACCTGGTTCCGTTGAAATACAAAGATGGGGATGTTGAAAGAGAAATAAATATTCCCAAAGGTGATGTGCTGCATCAATTCCGCGAGGATGTTGAGAAGGGAAGTTTACCAACAGTTTCGTGGCTTGTGGCGCCGGAGGCATTTTCTGACCATCCGGGGTCAGCATGGTTTGGCGCCTGGTATGTATCTGAAGTAATGGATATACTTACCAAGAACCCCGAAGTATGGAAGAAAACAATTTTCGTTCTTAACTATGATGAGAATGATGGNNGCTGATGAAAAAAACATGCGCCAGAGTTCGATTGGTTTAGGTTACCGTGTGCCTATGGTAATTGCGTCTCCGTGGAGCCGGGGTGGGTATGTGAACTCGCAGGTATTTGACCATACTTCTTCATTGCAGTTTCTCGAAAAATTTCTCTTGCATAAAACGGGCAGGAAACCGGAAGAAACAAATATCAGCGCATGGAGAAGAAGTGTATGTGGAGACCTTAGCTCTGTGTTCCGTCCGTATAAAGGGGAGAAAATAAATGCCCCTGTTGCATTAAATAAAGATTTGTTTATTGAAAGTATTCACAAAGCAAAATTCAAAAACCCGCCTGCTGATTTTAAAAAATTATCTGCGGAAGAAATTGATACCATCAATACCGGTGCGCAGAGTTCGGCCAACATGCCTGCACAGGAAAAAGGAATCCGCCCTGCCAATGCATTGCCTTATGAAATTTATGCAGATGGAAAACTGAATGCCGCTAAAGATTCATTTGAAATATTTTTCGAGTCGAAAAAAAATATTTTTGGCGAAAATGCAGCAGGCGCCCCGTTCATGGTGTATGCCATACATAAGGGTGATGTAAAAGTCCGTTCTTATGCGGTGCTTCCGGCAGACAAAATCAAAGACTTATGGAATGTACATGATTTTGAAAATGGCAATTACCATTTGGAAGTACACGGGCCTAACGGATTTTTCAGGTCTTTTAAAGGGAATAGCAGTGATGCTCTGATAAATATTACGTGCAGCTACCAGGCTTCAAACAACGCAAATAAGCTTACAGGCAATGTTGAATTAACCCTACAAAACGACGATGCTGCAGCATGTCCGGTTGAAATAACCAATTATTATACAGGGTCCACACAAACAAAACAGCTTGGCGCGCATGCTTCCATATCCATGCCTTTCGATTTAAGCAAAAATTATGGTTGGTACGATATTTCGGTAAAAGTAAAAGGCAACATTTTTTTTGAAAAAAGATATGCCGGCAAAGTGGAAACAGGGAAAGAAAGTTTTACAGACCCGATGATGGGGAGGGTGATTTGAGGGATTAAAACATGGAGGCATTCCTATCGGCCTTTTACCCGGCGGAAATAATAATACTGAAGACATAGTCAAACATAGCAGAGCGAAGCGAGACGCCCCCTGCTATCCGTAGCCTTACTGCTTAGGTTTTGCATAGCTGACGACGGACCTCCTTAAAACAAAAAAGCCGGAAAAAGAACTTACGTTCCCTTTCCGGCTTAGGCAGCCAAACAAACCAACCGGTTTACCTGGTTACAACAATCTTCTTGGTATACAACTGGTTCTCAGAAGTAACAACTGCTGAGTAAGTGCCCGATGCAAA
>PMXD01000040.1 GCA_003165895.1 Bacteroidota bacterium
CCCTTCGATGATGGCAACGGCCGTGTAGCAAGGTTGCTGATGAACTACGTATTACTAAAGGCGGGATACCCACCGGTTATTATCAAATCAAAAGATAAGCCAAACTACCTAACCGCGCTCAACAAAGCTGACACCGGCGATATAAATGCCTTTATTAAATACATTGCAGAACAACTGGTATGGAGTAGTGAGTTAACTATAACGGCAGCTATGGGCGGGAGTGTTGATGAACTTGGTGATTTTGATAAAAGGCTGAATTTGATTGACAGGAAGTTAACTAAAAAGATAAATGTCGTTGAGAGGTCTAATCAANNCAATTAATGTTAGAGGTTTATGAAAAAGCATTTGTTAGAATGATTAAATTGATTGATAGCAGAATGGAAAAGTTATCATATCTATTTGATGAAATTGAATACGCAATTCCATCTGGGAATTTTGCAATGCTACCTGTGCCAGAATTACATTACGGCACTTTATATACTCACGTAAATGAGCTTGGCCGCGATATAGCCAATGGCAATATCAAGCGCAATTCCATTTATCTGACTCTTAATAAATTCAAAAAAGTAAAAGAGAAGTTTGATGTATGGGTTGGATTGTCTATTACGTTTAATGCTTACGATTATGAAATCACATCTGAAATAAGTGAAATAAGCCCAACCCGGCGATTTCTGAACCGGCCAGAAACCAGCATTGATATAGGTTGNNTTTTTCTAAGCGAAGCGAAAGAAAAAAGGGGTATGTCCCCGCTGACCGCGGTACAGGGACAATTGTGCCAAACAGCCGCCCTGCGGGCTAACAGCGAACCACCCCGACATCGCTTCGCTCGTCACCCCTCCTGATTCAGGAGGGGCTGCCTTGGGGTGGTTAGGCTGTTCGGCACTTGGAAGGGAAATATATTTCACCCATGAAAGCCTTGCTGGTATTTGGTTTTAGCCTGTTTCAATAAGGATAAACTTAACGCCTATGCGGAAGCGGAGACACTGAGGTTCCCCCCCCAAAAAACACCATATAACCCCAATTTTCATCCAACAAATTCCTATGTATATTTACAGCAACATCTATAATAATCCCCCGTAACAACCCCAAATAATGTACTTTTTTACCCGCAGCTAATACCGCAGTTTTGTAATGCATTTTAAAGGAGGTGTTTATTAACAAATAAAGTAATTATCAAATTACCGTATTTAGGTTCTAAATATTAACTTTGACAAAACCCTGCTTATGAAAAATTTATCTACCCGCGCATTAAAATATGCTATCGTATTTTTTATGCTGCTTGGCACTTACGCCGGCAAAGCCCAGTACGTAACCCTGCCCGATACGGTTTTTGCAGCGTGGTTACAAAACAACGGATTTGCAAGCTGCATTAACGGGCGGCAGTTAGATACTACCTGCGCCGCAGTGGTAAACGCCACCGGCCTTTACATTTGGGATAACTCCTCGCTCCGCAACCTTACCGGTATTCAGTACTTTAAAAACCTCGACACGCTGTCATGCCAATACGACTCGCTGATATACATTCCCTCGTTTCCATCTACGCTTACATATATCAATGTCGAAAACAACTACCTGGATAGCCTGCCCCCTTTGCCCGCAGGTTTAACCACGCTGATATTCGATAATAACACCGTGCGCGGATTTTTGAATATTCCGCCAGCTATGACTTATCTGTCGTTCAGGATGGACTCCATCACCGGCATATCGGGCCTGCCCAACTCGCTCAGGTATTTTGAAGCTGCTTATAATGTTATTTCCAACATTGATTCCTTTCCGCAGAATTTGTGGTATGTCGACCTCGCTGCTAACAATTTAGCCAGCATCCCCGCACTACCCACCAATCTGAGTGAATTGTTTTGCGAGTATAATCACATCGCCGCTATTCCATCTCCGCTGCCACCGTATTTGACCGATTTATATTTCGGTTCAAACCCAATAACCACCATCCCAACTTTACCACCGTACTTAAATATCCTCTGGATTGACCATTGCCCCAATCTTACCTCTTTACCGGCCCTGCCAGACATGCTTACCAATATAGATGTTAATAATAATAATATCACCGTATTGCCCACGCACATGCCCGACTCCTTGTTACTGCTTAACTGCGGCTACAACCCGCTCGATAGCCTTCCGCCGCTGAATGCAAAATTGCAGGTGCTTATCTGCAATTACGATGGCCTTACCTGGCTTAACCCGTTTCCGCCCGCGCTTAATATGCTTAACTGTGCCGGTAACCTGTTTACTTCTTTACCTCCTTTGCCCGATACGCTATATTCATTCGATTGCACTTATAATGCTAACTTATCGTGTCTGCCTCAGCTTGGCTACGTGCAAACCTTCGATTTTTATGGCACCGCTATTACCTGCCTGCCCAATTACGGCAGCATAGGCACAAGCAACCCTAATATTGACACTGTCCCTCTGTGCGGTATTGTTAACCCCGGCAACTGCACCGTATACTGGAACATAAGCGGCCAGGCCTTTTACGATGCTAACGCCGATTGCATTTATGATTCAACCGATGTGCGTGTGCCTTACACCAAAGTGCAGCTATACAGCGGCGGCGTGTTGCAGCAGCAGATATACACCGGTGGCCAGGGCTACTATTCTTTTATGGCCGATAGCAACACGGGTTACCAGATAGTGATTGATACCAGCAACCTGCCTTTTATAGTAAGCTGCCTCAGTTCGGGTTATATCAATGATACACTGGGCGGTGCAGGCTCGTTAAATTATAACAATAATTTTCCATTAATATGCGGCACCCGTGGTATTGATCTGGGTGTGGAAAGCATTATCAATAATGGCGTGGTTCCGCGTCCCGGCAACACCATAACCCTGTTAACCGTGGCCGGCGATATGAGCCAGTTATACGGTGCCCACTGCGCCGCCGGCGACAGCGGAATTATGCAACTGGTGGTAACCGGCCAGGTAACCTACGCAGGCCCCGCCGCCGGTGCCTTAACGCCCACCAGCGTAAGCAACGATAGCATAACCTGGAACATACCCGACTTTGGCGCAGTTAACGACTCAACAGCTTTTAACCTTTTGTTTGTGGTGGATACCAACGCCGTTAACGATAGCCTGGTTTGCATTACCGCCAACATTAGCACTAACAGCACCGACTATAACCTGAGCAACAACACCGGCAGCTTCTGCTTCCCCATCGTAAACTCGCTCGACCCGAACCAAAAACAGGTTTACCCAGGCACTATAGACTCTGCCGGCCAGTGGCTTACCTACACCATCCGTTTCCAAAACACCGGCAGCGCAACGGCTGTTAATATCATTATCAGTGATACCCTCGACAGCCACCTCGACCCATCCACCTTTACCTTACTGGCTTACAGCGCTAAAAACGTAACACAGTTAACGGGCAACGTGGTAACCTTCAGTTTCCCGCACATCAACCTGCCCGATAGTCTCAGCAGCAGCCTTGCCAGCCAGGGCTACATACAGTTCAAAATAAAAACAACCGGTAGCGTGGCCGTTGGTAACACCGTAAACAACACCGCCTACATTTATTTCGACCTCAACGCTGCCGTAGTAACCAACACCGCAGTAGCTACCGTAGTGCATAGCACCGTTGGCATTAAGCCAATCGTTGCGGCCATCACCAACATCACCATCTACCCCAACCCGGCAACCGACCTGCTATTTATTAAAACCGAAAACATACAATCCCAATCCATCACCATCTATGATGTTGACGGCCGCTTAATAAACACTCAACCCTTCACCCCCCAAATAAACATCAACCACCTAAGCGCCGGTGTTTATTTTATAGAAATAGCAAGCAACGGCGATGTGGTTAGAAAGAAGTTTGTGAAGATGTAGGGGCGATCCCTTGCGGTCGCCCTTGTGCAAGGTGGCACGGAAGAAGTTTGTGAAGAGGTAGGGTAATTCGGCAATTCGGCGATTTGATAATTTGATAATGAATACAAATTAAGCTATAAGGGTCCTCCTCTCTATCGATTGCTTTGCGGATGCAATGTCATAGTGAGCGAAGCCGAACTATAGCTTTCGATGGAGAGGGGGATGCCGACAGGCAGGGGGTGAGGCCGGCCGTTTTGTATTCTGCCCTGATTTCCCCTTTAGGGGACGGAAGGGGCGACACACGGCAATTAACTACCGGTTAATTGGGTGAAGAACAACGCAACACCTATGCGGTTCTCCCGTCTCTAACATGTTACTATGCAAAGGTTACCCAATGTGTCGCCGGTACATTCAATAGTCCATCCGGTTGCTAAAACATCTGTGTCATCGAAGTTCTGGTAGTAAATAACGGTTTGTGCTCCGGAAGTTTGAGGACCCGATATAATAAACAGAACTATAATGACTATAGCGTACGCCGATGCCGATTTTTTTTCATAACAGTTAGCTTTTTGAAATTCAATAATTACTTCCTTGTAGCAAACATATCAGTAAGGACGGGCCTGTTTTATGACTTCCTACAAGTACCGCGATGATTTAGCGCATTGCTCTTTGATTAGAGAAAAGACAGATAGGATTTACGTCCCTCACGTTGTTATGTACGTACCCGTTGCGGCAAGGTTTAATTCAACCTGTTGTATGTAATTTTTTGTCATTTAGCGGCAATATTCCGGAAGTGCAATTTTGCAGGTTAGGGTATAAAGCACTACTGTTCGAAACCTGGAAAAAGGGGCCAAAATTAGCCTATCCTGTCCCCTCTCTATCGCTTGCGACGGAGGGTGCCCCAGCGAAGCGAAGGGCGGGTGAGGCCGGCTGTTGGCACTTTTGCACGTTTCCAACATTAAAGGCTATAAAGCCAGCCTGAAGTTCCCTGGTACCTGAATTTCGGGCAATGAGTTATTATTAATTAATGGCTTAATAGCAATGATCATTATCATTCAAAACAATTCCCTGCATCATCGCCATCATGTTTCAAACAAAACAACTTTGCATAGTAATAATATAGGCAAATATCAACCTTATGCAAACCGAAGCTTCAACCCAAATACTGGCAAATGAAACGCTGCAAACCATTTATCAACGCAGGGCCATACGCAAATACAGGCACGAAGCAGTAGATAAGGTATTGATTGAACAGGTTATTGATGCAGGCCGCATGGCTCCTTCAGCCATCAATAAACAGCCTTGGAAATTTTACGTGCTTACGCGTAAAATAGATATTCTTTCTTTTTCGGTTGAAATAGAGAAAGTAATTGAGGATACTACTAATCTTGCACATAGGTCTGAATCCTCCACAACAGAAAATTTCGTTTTTCACGATGCACCGGTGGTAATTTTCATCACCGCACCGAAGGATAACGAATGGGCGCCGCTGGATATAGGCATGTGTGCAGAAAATATAATGCTGGCAGCCAAATCGCTGGGGTTAGATACCTGCCCGGTGGGCCTGGCTAAGTTTGTTGAGAAGACAAAGATTTACGGCAAACTAAATATCCCTGAAACAGAAAAAGTTATGCTGGCCGTTATTATGGGCTACGGCGATGAGCTGGCAGAGCCCAAAGAGAGGAAACGCGATAATGCCGTTTTTATAAGCTAACTCTCAATGATCAGGTTTACATTAAATTTTAATGAGCCTCATTTTTTTAAGTGATAGCGGTCATTTCATACGGTTTGTTGTCCATGTAATTTTGTTCTGTAAATAAATTATTAACCATTAAACTATAATCTTATGGCACTCTTAAAAAGAACAAACGGAGGATTGGTTCCTTTCCGCTCATTGTTATCCGACTTTTTTGAAAGCAACGATCTTTTCAAAGATGGCTTTTGGAATAAAGACTGGGTACCTGCAGTCAATGTTTCTGAATCCGATAAAAGCTACGAAATTGAAGTAGCAGCGCCTGGCATGAAAAAAGACGATTTCAAAATAAAAATTGAAAAAGGAACATTGCACATTTCGGCTGAGAAAAAGGATGAGAAAGAAGAAAAAGGGAAAAATTATACGCGTCGCGAGTATAATTACAACTCATTCAGCCGCTCGTTTACGCTGCCCGATGATGTTAAAGAAGATGATATTAAAGCTCAATATGAAGGTGGCGTTTTGAAACTTACTGTGGCCCGCAAAACTGCAGCTGTTTCGAAAGCAAAAGAAATTACGGTTGCCTGAGTAAAGGCATAATGAAACAGGGCGCTTTTGTTGGGAAAGCGGTAGATGTAAAAGTTTACCATGTTGGTGGTTAATACACCGGCATGTCCCGGGATTTGAGGCCGGTTGTCGTAAATTTTCCTGTAAGAAAATGAAGCGATAACCGGTTTTTTTTGTTACTATGACTTCACCGCGGGCTAACCTGACAATTCTGCTGACTTCTGGTTCACTTTACCTGTTGAGTATCGTCATCCGTTCATTTAATGCAGGTCATTTTTTTACCATAAAATGATGCTCACCTTTGTTTTGAATTAAAAATATATACAAGTTAGAAAAGGCTTCATTATCATCATAGCACTAATATCGCTTGCCGGCTTTTTTGTAAAACCCGTATTTGTAAGCGAAGCGGAAGGGACGTTCAGCCTGTTTCTTGTTGAGGATAGTTCATCAATTAATAAACTGGCTGCCTACCCTGCAGACATAAGGAATAACGCTTTTTTAGCAGCCACCCAGCCGGATGGCATTACATGGATAATCAACATCCAGCGTCAATCTAATATTAAATTCAGGAATCTTATTGCCCCTTATTCGTTGCCCGGGCAACAAAAACTTTGGAACCTGACCCGATATAACGGCTTAATATGACGCCGTTATAATTAATTGAAAATAAAGACCTTCTCCGCCGAGTCTCCCCTTTCCGGCTNNCGGCTTTGCGGAATGGGGGACTCTGCGCCTATGCCGTCTACCCTCACGCCGAGTCCCCCAACCTTCGGAAGGGAGACTCGGCTGGGAAGATCTTTTTCCAACGTCACTCCGATTTTTTCCCTTGTCACAGGGGTGCTTACCCGCAATGACATCTTTTTATTTTAATACATTTGTTAAAAATTTGGGTAAGGCGTAACTGTTATCAGAGGGGCATTTTGCATTTATAGAAACTCCGCCCCTTACCCCATCACCAGCGCTGCGGCGCCTTGTATTTTGCCACGCCTCAAACTTTCAAGTGCCTCGTTAGCCCCGCTTAGTTTAAACGTCTGAGTATCTGTTTTTACCGGTATTTGAGGCGCCAGTTTCAAAAACTCAACACCATCCTTCCTGGTTAAGTTGGCTACTGAACGTATCATCCGTTCGCCCCATAAAATATCATACTTAAACGAAGGTATGTCGCTCATATGTATCCCCCCGCAAATTACTGCCCCGCCTTTATCTACATCCTGCAGGGCTTTGGTTACCAGGTTTCCTACCGGTGCAAAAATAATGGCTGCATCCAGCTTTTCGGGTGGACTTGAAGATGAATCACCCGCCCAGGCAGCACCCAGGCTAAGTGCAAATTTTTGAGCCACAACATCGCCATCACGTGTAAATGCAAATATCTTTTTGCCCTGGTGTAAAGCCACCTGTATTAAAATATGCGCGGCGGTCCCAAAGCCGTAAATACCAATATTCACTGCACCTGCATCAATCATCGAATAGCTTCTGTATCCTATTAAGCCTGCGCACAACAACGGTGCGCCGTTTGCATTTCCATACATAGCATCCAGCGGAAAACAATATTGAGCGTACGCCAAAGTATATTCAGCATAACCGCCATCTAACGTGTAACCGGTAAACAGGGCGTTATCGCAAAGGTTCTCGCGTCCGCTGGTGCAGTATTTGCATTTACCGCAGGTATATCCAAGCCATGGCAAGCCTATCAATTGACCCTCATTCATACCTGTAACGCCTTCACCGGTTTTCACTATAATGCCCACTATTTCATGCCCCGGAATTAGCGGCAGTTTTGGTTTATCCAATTCTCCGTCAATAATGTGCAGGTCGGTGCGGCATACACCGCAGGCTATTACTTTTATTAATACCTGGTTAGCCAAAGGAACCGGTACCGGCAATTCTTTAAGCTGCAGGGGTTTGCCCACGCCTTCAAATACCATAGCCTTCATGGTAGCAGGCAAACTCATTTCTTTTTCCTTTTGCGGTTAATAAACGTTTCAATTTCTTTCCAGCTTCGGGTATTTAAAATATCATCAGCGGTACACCAGGCCCTGCGCGCTATGTAAACGCCTGCCTTCATAAACTGATAATTATCGCTGTTATGGCTATCGGTACTAATGGTTAACATTACACCTGCCTCACGCGCGGCAAATGCAAGTTCATCATTCAGGTCCATGCGCTCGGGTTGGGCATTAATTTCCATGGCAGTACCTGTTTGCTTAGCGGCTTTAAACACCTTTGGCCAATCAACAGGGTAGGCCTCGCGTTTGCCAATCAATCTTCCGCTGGGGTGGCCGATGCAACACACATAAGGGTTTTCACAAGCTTTTATTAACCTCCCGGTTGCATCTTCTTTAAACCCGCTGTGTACCGATGCGCAAACCCAATCCAATTGGGCCAGTAATTCATCATTCAAATCAAGTTTGCCATCGTTGAGTATATCAACTTCAACACCCGCCTTTATAAAATCCTTTCCCGGTTTTTTATTTACTGCGGCAATTGCCTTTAGCTGTTTTAAAAAACCTTTTTCATCCATACCATGCGCAATCCTTTCCGACTTTGAGTGATCGGTTAAAGCAATGTATTGATACTTGTAATTCTTCAAAACAAAGTCTGCCAGTTCTTCAATATCCAGCATGCCATCGCTCCAGTTGCTGTGCATATGCAAATCGCCTTTCATATCAGTAAGCTCAACCAGCTTAGGAATTTTATTTTTCTCCGCCAGTTCAAGCTCGCCGTGCTCTTCGCGCATTTCGGGTGGCACCCAGGCAAAGCCCAGCAGCTTGTAAATCTCTTCCTCCGTTTTTCCGGCCAGCCGTTTTTCATCTTTCAGCCTGAACACACCGTACTCATTTATTTTCAATCCCCGTTCTTTGGCAATCGTTCTTAAATGAACGTTGTGTTCCTTCGACCCTGTAAAATAAAGCAGCGCCGGGCCCCACTCGTTTTCATCAATCAGCCTCAGGTCAACCTGCCTTCTTTTCTCGCCCAGGGTTATGCTTGCTTTTGTTTCGCCGTTAGCCAGCACTTCTTTAACGCCCGGCAGCGAAACAAAACTCCTGGCAATCTTTTTACGGTGTTCAGGCTGGCAAGCTACCAGCACATCAATATCACCAATGGTTTCCTTCCGCCTTCTTACGCTGCCTGCTACTTCAATTTGTTTTATCTCTTTTAGCTTTTCAAGTTCACGCGTAATGGTATCGCCCAGTTCAAGTGCCTGCCAAAGCAACATCCGGTCTTCAACGGTTTTATGCAATTTCAGGCCGCGCAACATATTTTCAACCTTCTTCTTTCCAAAGCCTTTTATGTTGCTTATGCTGCCATCCTGTAAAGCCTTCACTAATTCTTCTTTCGAATTTACGCCCAGTTTTTCATGTATTGCCTTCAGGCTTTGGGGCCCAAAACCGCTTATCTGCATAGTTTCCAACAGCTCATGCGGAACCTCCGTTTTCAGCTCTTCGTATTTCTTTATTTTACCTGTTTTTACAAACTCTTTTATCTTATCGGCTATATGCGCGCCAATGCCGTCAATATCTTCCAGTGTGTTGTTTTTAATATAGGTTGTTACATCAGCCTGTAAAGCGCCAATAACCCGCGCCGCTTTCAGATATGCCAGCGTACGGAAGCGTTCCGCCCCGCCCATATACTGGTACATGGCAGACATATCCCTGAAAATTTGCGCAAGCGCTGTATTGGTTTCCGGCATTTGAAGCAGAAGTTAATTTCTTTAATTGAATGCTACAAATAATTGTTAACCTCACCAAAGCAAATGAATTGCCGGTCATTTTTATATGATACCGGTCATTAAGAGTGAAACATCATGGTTTTGCACCTGCTTTTATGAGCGAAAACATAACATAAGATAACCAATATCATTTTCTTACGCATATTCAAAGCTTAATTTCATGCATTTTCCGCCCCCGCAAAAATGTTTATATTGAACTCTTATGATTGAGAACAAGAAGAAAGCGATGCCCTCTGCAGACTTTTATATTGCTGCCATTGGCGCCTCTGCAGGTGGCCTTGAAGCTCTTCAAATGCTTATTTCCCATATTCCACCAAATATCAGGAATATTGCTTTTATAGTAGTGCAGCATCTTAGCCCTACCTACAAAAGCATGCTGGTACAAACCCTCAGCAATCAAACAAAGCTTGAAGTAATTGAAGTGCGCAACAGAATGAAAATAAGCGCCTGTAATATTTACATCACCCCACCTGATAACGAGGTCAGTGTTAAAAACGGGATGTTGTTTCTTCAAAAAACCCGGTTCAATAACTATCCCCATCCTTCAATCGATGGGCTCTTTATGTCCGTTGCCGCCGAGCGCAAACAAAAGTCAATTGGAGTTATTTTATCAGGCAACGGCACCGATGGTGCTGCGGGTGTCCGCGCTATCAAAGCAGCCGGTGGAATAGTACTGGTACAAAATCCTAAAACCGCCAGGTATAACGGTATGCCCATTGCTACGGTTGAAACCGGCGTAGCCGACCATATACTTAGCCCCGATAAGATTGCCGGAGAAATTGCGCTGATTGCCTCTGACACAAAACGTAAAGCACCCCATTTTTCAAAAGCCGAAATTAATGACCGCAGCTATGGCGAAGTGATTACCCTGTTATCGCGCGAAACTGGCACGGATTTCAACAACTATAAGCAAAACACCCTTTACCGCCGGATTGATAAGCGCGTTGCTGAACTGAAGCTGGATTCGGTTGAAAGTTATATTAAATACATTACAAAAAACCAATCTGAGATTGAGGCACTTTTCGGTAATGTCTTAATCGGGGTTACTAACTTTTTCCGCGATGCACCGGTGTTTAAAGCACTTGAAAAACACCTGTCAGCATTAATCGACAGCAAAGAGGAAAATGCCCCGCTGAGAATATGGATGCCGGGCTGCTCAACCGGCGAGGAAACCTATACCCTGGCCATGATTATTGCCGACATTCTGAAAAAGAAAAAACGCATTTTACCTGTGCAGATATTCGGTACCGATATCGATGAACACGCCCTGGGTATTGCACGCAAAGCCATATATCGTAATAAATCTTTACTACATGTTCCGGCAGATAAGGTTAAAGATTATTTTATTAAGCACAGCGGCTATGCAGAGGTAAGTAAAACCTTACGCAGCATGGTGCTGTTTTCGCGGCACGACCTTACCCACAACCCGCCGTTTTTGAAACTGGATGTAATAGTTTGCCGCAACCTGCTTATTTATTTTAATAACCGGCTGCAGGACTATATCTTCCCGGTATTCTACTCAGCCCTTAAACCGCATGGCTATTTACTGCTGGGCAAAAGCGAAGGCATTGGCCACTTTACCGACCTGTTTACTGCGTTACATTCCGATGCCAAAATTTACCAGCGCAAAGGCGGAGCGCCGCTGCACAACATCCGGTATACGCCTTTAAAGCCTGAGGAAGCTTCAAAATACAAAACGCCACCCTCCGATTTTTCAATTACCGAAATGGTAAAAGAAACCCTCTACAAGGTTTTCGAACATCCTTATGTAGTTATTAACGATAATGCTGATATTAAAGAAATAAGCGGCGATGTAAGCCTCTACATGGGATTAAAGCAGGGGCAAATGAACGCCAACCTGTTTAAACTGGCGCACGACGACCTGAAAATTGAATTGCGCTCACTCATCAACAAATGCATAAAAGAAAACACTGAGGCCCGGGGCAACATTAAAAAATTCCAAACTTCGGGTAGGGCCTATGGAGTTAAAATAACGGTTAGGCCCTTGTTATATGCCGAAAGCCCGAATGAATATTACATGGTGGTGTTTGAATCTGCAAAAATTGAAACCAGTGAAAAGGCAAAGCCAGCTACTAATGGCTCTGATGGTAACCTGTCGCGCATAAAGGAATTGGAGCTCGAACTGGATGCTACGAAAGAAGACCTGCAAACCTTTGTTGAACGGCTTGAAAACACCAATAACGAATTACAAACGGTAAATGAAGAGGCCCAGTCTACCAACGAAGAATTGCGGATTTCGAATGAAGAGCTGGAGACTACCAACGAGGAACTGCAATCGAGCAATGAAGAAATGAACATAGCTTATGCCGAGTTAAAGTCGGCCAACCAGGGATTTGAAAAACAGGAAAAACTACTGCATAAAACGGAAATCAACGTACAAGCCCTGCTCAATAATACCATGCAATCGTTTATACTGATTGACCATAATTATAAAATTATTGCATTTAACGGGCAGGCGGCAATTACTTTTAAAACTATTTCCGGCCTTGGCATTGAGGTAGGTGATAATTTTGAAAAGCTGATTACCCGCAAAGAATTTGCAGTTTTTGTTGCCGACTTTAAGCTGGCACTAAAGGGGAAACCCGTTTTGGCCGAACGCATACTTGTAGATAAACAGGGCGAAACAAAAACATACCTCAGCAACTTTACCCAGATAATGGATGGCAACCGGGTCCAAAGTATATCTTTTAGTATGCTGGATATTACCGAAATAATAAATGCCCGTGCAGAGCTAAAATTGCGCGAAGATTTACTCACCTCTGTATTTGAAACTGCCGATATAGGTATTGGCATTATAGATACCGCCGGTAAAATAATAAAAGCCAATGCGGGCTTTGGCAAACTTTTGGGGTATGCTGCTAAAGATATGGCTGGCAAATCGTGGTTTAAACTGATTGCACGTGAAAGTATGTCGGAAGTAAAACAGGCCCACGTAAAAACGCTGCAAGGCCATGTTTCAAGCCTGGAGCATAAGGCAATTAGTAAAGATGGCCACCTTATTGACCTGTTTACCACAAACAAATTGCAGAAGGCAAGCGATGGCAGCATGTATATTATTAAAACCGTGCGCGATGTAACCGACACCGAAAAATATAAAGAACTATTGCAGCATACCGAATCCGTGGCCAACATAGCAGGTTTTGAACTTGACGTGCTGCAGAATAAAGTAACATGGACAAAAGAAATGTATCGCATTCATGAAGTTGGGAAAGATTATATTCCAACCCTGTCTGAATTAGCGGGCTTCTTTACCAGAGAGTCGACTCCGAAGGTTAAGCAAACAGTGGAGGATTCAATTACGAAAGGGAAAAAATTTGATGTGGTTGCGCAGATGATGACCGGCAAAAAAAACCTGAAATGGGTCCGCATCTCCGGTCATCCCGTTCAGGTTAAATCAAAAACCATCAAGGTGGTTGGATTTCTGCAGGATATTACCGAAACCACAAATAATAAGCTTGACCTGGAGAAATCGCAAAAACTTATCGAAACGGTGTTTCATTCAACTGATGTGGGTATTGCCATAGTTGATGCCGCCGGTAAGGTGATTAATATTAACGATGGTTATGCCAACCTGCTGGGTTATGAGCGCCAGGAATTAATAGGCAAGGTATGGTATAACCTTGGCAAAACGGCCTCATTCCGGAAAAGTATGAAGGTCCTGCATGATAAAACAATGAATGGCACCTTCATCTCCGGTGAGCGAAAAGCAATGTGTAAAGATGGCACCGTCATTGATGTTTACGCTACCAACAAACTCATGCATAGTTCTGATGACAATGACTTTGTTATCAAAACTATGCGCGATATAACCGAAACCAAAAAGTTTAAAGACCTTTTGCAACTGGCCGAACAACTGGCCAAAGTAGGGGGATTTGAAATTGATGCCGAAACCAGGGTTACAACCTGGACAGATGAAATGTACCATCTGTTTGAAGTAGCCAGGGATTTTGTACCGACCATTGAATGGACATACAATTTATACCTTAAAAAAGACCGGTCCGAAGCCATAAAGCATATTCAGGATGCGTTGCACAAAGGCACCCCGTTTGAAGTGGTAAAACAGGTAAAAGTGCATGATAAACTTAAATGGGTTCATATTATCGGCAACACGGTAAGGCTACCGTCAAACCGCTTTAAATTAGTCGGAACCGTACAGGATATTACTACACAAAAACTGGCTGAGGAAGAGATTTTACGATTAAGCTATGTAGCCAGCCATACCAATAGCCCGGTTATTATTACCGATGCCCGGGGAAAAGTGGAATGGGCCAATAAAAGCTTTGAAAAACTAACCGGTTACGGCCTGGATGAACTAAAAGGCAAAGTGCCAGGCCATATTTTACAGGGCCCCGGTACCGACAAAGCCGCGGTTAAAAGAATAAGCGCAAAACTGGGGAAAAAAGAAGGGTCGACCGGTGAAATACTTTTAAACTATACCAAACAGGGCGAACCGGTTTGGATTTCAACCGACATTACGCCTATTTTCAAAGATGGCGAACTCATCAATTACGTGAGTATAATGACCGACCTGACAGAGGTACTGCTTACCCGCGAAATTCAACGCACCCAGGATGTTTTATTACATAAGACAGAGTTGTTTAACGCAATTTCAAAATATTTCCCGAATGGTATTATCGGCATTATTAACCAGGATTTAAAATACGTATATGTAGGAGGAACGGAGCTTAAAAAACTCGACCTCTTACACCACAACTTAATCGGCGACCGTATTTTTGATAAAATTCACGACGAATCGAGTGCATTTGCCGAACCATTTTTAAAACGGGCCTTTTTAAATGAAAAGGTTTCGTTCGAGGTGAATATTTCCGGAAACACATATCAGATAATTGCAGTTCCTGTGAAGGATAAAGATGTGAACGGACCCATAACCCAGGCGCTGGTGGTAATAACCAATATTACCCAGCAAAAAACTACGGAGGAAGAATTACGAAAGGCAATAGATCAACAGAAAGAACTGAATGAGCTTAAATCAAAATTCGTATCTATTGCCTCGCACGAGTTCAGGACTCCGTTAAGCACCATTCTTTCTTCCACCTATTTACTTGAAAATTACAATGTTTCAGTAGACGGGGCCAAGCGGGAAAAGCATTTAAAAAGGATAAAAAAATCTGTTACCGGCCTTACCGATATTTTGAATGATTTTCTTACATTGGGTAAAATTGAGGAGAAGGGCATCACAAACCGGCCTTCGGTATTTAATATCCGTGAGCTTTTTAAAGAAATACTGGATGAGGTACAAGGCATTTTAAAAGATGGCCAGCAAATCAAATTTCATAAAAAGGGTGAGGATGATATNNGCATTTTAGCAATATCGTGCTTAATTTAATTTCAAATGCAATTAAGTATTCGCCCGGGGGTAAAACAATAACCGTTAGCGTAGGTTACCACAACCACCACCTGGAGATAAATGTAAAAGACGAAGGTATAGGCATACCTGATGAAGACCAGAAGCGTTTGTTTAATACCTTTTACCGCGCGCATAATGTTACCAATATACCGGGCACGGGCATGGGCCTGCACATAGTTAAAAAATACCTCGACTCAATGGGTGGCACAATTGATTTTACAAGCCAGGTAAATAGAGGTAGCACCTTTACCGTAAAACTAAAGCAGGCAGATATTACACAAAACACCGGAGCCTGATTTAAGACTGTAAGCTCTGGTTAATGTCTTTCGGGTCAATGACTCAACTCATATCATATAATGACCGGGGTCATTATCTCCCGGTATTTTATAAAGCATCTTCGCTACCAAAAGCAGGTTAATAGTTTATATAGCTGATTTTGTATGGAGGTGCAGGTAAATATGAAAACAATTCTTTTAATTGAGGATAACGACGAAATGCGGGAAAACACAGCCGAAATCCTGGAACTCGGTAATTATCACGTTATAACTGCCTGGGATGGAAAGATGGGGATAGAACTTGCCACCCTTTCGGGCCCCGATTTAATTATTTCAGATATAACTATGCCCAAAATGGATGGCTTTGATGTAATAAGAAGCCTCAGGAAGTCTGTATTGTTTCAACGCACTCCGGTTATCTTTTTAACAGCCAGGTCGGAAAAAGAATATATAAGCAAAGCACAGGAATTAGGGGTGAATGTTTATTTAACCAAACCCTACGATGGAACTGAACTGCTAAACGCTGTAAAAAACATCATTAATCAGAAACCCTCGTTATGAAAAAAATTCTCCTTATTGAAGACAACGCTGAATTCAGCGATAACGTAATGGAAATTCTTGAAATGGCCGGTTATAAGGTTGTAATCGCTGCCGATGGAAAAGAAGGCATAAAAATGACCCGCAAAGAAATCCCCGACCTGATTATCTGCGACATTATGATGCCGGACTTAGATGGCTTTGGCGTGTTACACGTAATACACAAGGATCCTGAGTTAACGGGCATACCGTTTATTTTCCTGTCGGCAAAAAATGAAGATGTTGATATAAGAAAAGGCATGAACCTGGGCGCCGATGATTTTTTAAGAAAACCGGTACAAGGGGAAGAATTATTAAAAGCCGTTGAAACCCGCCTGGCCAAAGTAGAATCTATGAATGCTAAGTTTGCTGCCTTAAAGGGCGCCGCAAAAACCTCTGACCCTGCGCCAAAGGCCGACATCACCATTGAAAAATTTATTTCAGCAGACCGCGAAAGCCGGCGCTACCCCAAAAAACAGATTATATATAAGGAAGGCAACCGCCTGGGGCCCTTGTTTTATATTGTCAGCGGTAAAGTGAAAATTTTCAAAACGAGTGAATTAGGCGACGAATACATCATTGACATTTTGAAGGAAGGTGATTTTTTTGGTTATAACGCAATTCTGGAAGGAACCATGTATACGGATAATGCCGAGGCCCTGGAGGATGTTGAACTGAAATTAATACCCAAAGAAGACTTCCTGGCATTGATATACGACGGTAATAATATTACCAAACAGTTTATACAGCGTTTAACCAAAGACGTTATCGGTAAAGAAGACCAGTTGATTAAACTGGCCTACAATTCACTCCGCAAACGCGTGGCAGATGGAGTAATTTTTCTGCATGATAAATTTAAAAACGGGGAAAAAAACAACCCGGATTTTAAAATATCAAGGCAAAACCTGGCTAACGTAACCGGCGCCCGTAAAGAGTCTGTTATCCGCATGCTAAGCGATTTTAAAGACGAAAAACTGATTGACATTAAGGATGGAAACATTGTCCTGCTTAAAGAAGATAAGTTAAGGACGCTGTGCAATTGAGTTGAAGCTTTACGGACAGTTTTTATTTCCCAATCATTTATATTAACGTAAGTTATGTATTAGACGTATTGTTTTTAATAAGTCGATGCGATGAATGAGTTGGCCAGGTCCCCCTTTGAAGGGCAGGGCTGGTTCATTCTTACAAAACAGTCTAAAAAAGGCGGTTACTACGGAGCATGTGCGTCAAGCTAAGCATGGTTAAAATAGGCTGAAACTAAATACCAGTAAGCCTTTCAATGTTAAAATATACTTTTGGTTTAACTGTGCCAACAGCCTAACC